>NZ_CP042818.1:3105000-3372116 GCF_008153345.1 Treponema phagedenis
AATTCCACAACTCCCTTTTGAACCTACTATTTCAGCTTTTTAGTATCAAAATAGTATCATTTAGAGAATTTTACTACATCAAAACCGCTCAACTCCTGTATTTTTAAGCCTTTTATAACAGTAACATATTCGCTTCTGTTATTCCCACTCGATCGTTGCGGGCGGTTTGGAAGTTATGTCGTACACAACCCTGTTTATTCCCGACACTTCGTTTATAATTCTTGATGAAACTCTGTCTAAAATTTCGTAGGGGATATGAACCCAGTCGGCTGTCATAAAGTCGGATGTTTTTACGGCGCGCAAGGCAAGGGTGTAATCGTAGGTTCTGTAATCGCCCATTACGCCGACGGTTTTGTTGTCGGTGAGCACCGCAAAGTATTGCCCCAATTCTTTTTTAACAGCGCTGTGCTCGAGCTCGCTCCGCCAAATGGAATCCGCCTCGCGAAGTATGCTGAGTTTTTCTTCGGTGATTTCGCCGATTACCCGTATTGCAAGTCCGGGACCGGGAAAGGGTTGGCGATACACTAAATAATCGGGTAAGCCCAACTCAAGTCCGAGTCGGCGGATTTCATCTTTAAACAAGGCTCTAAAGGGTTCAATTAAAGATTTAAAGCTGATGTTTTTCGGTAAGCCGCCGACATTGTGATGGCTTTTAATTACAGCGGAACCGTTTGCTCCGCTTTCCACAACGTCAGCGTAAATTGTGCCTTGCGCTAAAAAATCCACAACGCCGATTTTTTTTGCTTCTTCTTCAAAAACGCGGATAAACTCTTCGCCGATAATTTTGCGTTTTTTTTCGGGCTCGCTTACGCCCTTTAGTTTTCCTAAAAACCTTGACTGCGCATTTATGCGGATAAAATTCATTTCGCTGTTTGCAAAGGCGGCTTCAACTTCATCGCCTTCGTTTTTTCGCATAAGCCCGTGGTCTATAAAAATACAAGTGAGATTTTCTCCGACAGCCTTGCTTAAAAGAGCCGCAAGCACCGATGAGTCTACGCCGCCTGAAAGAGCAAGCAAAACTTTTCCGCTGCCGACTGTTTTTTGCACATCGGCAATTGCATCGGATAAAAAGCTTTTCATATCCCAATCGCCTTTAGCCTTACAAACATTGTACAAGAAATTTTTTAAAATTGCCTTCCCTTCTTCGGACTGATCGGTTTCGGCATGAAACTGAATGCCGTATATTTTTTTTTGCTCATTTGCCATTGCCGCATTTTTTGTATTTGCGGTTTCCGCAACGGAAACAAAACCCTCAGGCAAAGACGAAACATAATCAACATGGCTCATTAAAACCGAAGAGCTTTGTTTTAAATCTTTAAAAAGAGCGCAGTTCGTTTTAAACTTAGTATCGGTCTTTCCGAACTCGCGCTTTGAACTTTTTTCAACCCTGCCGCCGAGGCAATACGCAATGAGCTGCATACCGTAACAAATTCCCAAAATCGGAATCCCTAAATTAAAAATACTTTTATCCAGCTTCGGAGAATCCTCTTCGTAGACGCTGCTCGGTCCGCCCGTAAAAATAATACCTATCGGTTTGTTTTTAGAAATATAATCGGCAGCTTGTTTATACCCGACAATATCCGAATAAACATTTAAGTCTCTAACGCGGCGCGCAATCAATTGACTGTATTGACCGCCAAAGTCTACAATTAAAATCTTTTCAGTATGCTTCATATTTGCGATTTTAGCTTATAACAAGCTTTTTTTCAAGTTGGTAAAAAAACACATCGCATATGTGTTATATTAATAGAAGATATAAAAAACGTTATACAGATAACCACGCCATGACAGCTACTGTTTTAAACAGCAGCTGTACTGACCTGTGTTATTTTACTGCATAGCGGAATTGAACATAAAATTTTTCCCCGTGAGGACCGTAGAAACTGCCCGGCCGGAATTTTGCGTATTTTGTGGTACTGCCGGCTTCCCATTTGAACACGTAAGTATTGCGGGTTAAATAAAAGGTCGGCGGCATGTTCAAACCATAGTACCATGACTTCCGGCGTTTTTCAGGGTCATCTTTGAGCGGATTGGCAAAGCCTTTGCCGACACCGTTGATAATGCGTTTAAAATGCTGATCAGTCGGTACCTTGATAACTTCAGGAAAATCCCAGCCGTATAAAGCAGCCGTCTCGACACCGCCGGGCGAATTGGTTAATATGGAAGAACTACCGATAATGCCGTCATTACTAAATACTTCGCCCATTTCTTTTGAATAAATATTGGTACGCATAAACAAAAGCTGCCAGTCATTTTTTTTCGGAATGCCGTTAGATTCGCTGAGAATTGTTGGCTTGCGATCATCGTATATTTTTATATAGTTAAAACTATAGTTCTTATCGATAGTGCCGGAAAGCGTATATTCTGTGCCAAAGTCGGTTATGCTCTTGTTAGAGCCAAGGATAACCGGTTTTACATGCAGGTCATAACTGGTTCCTGGTAAAAGACTTGCTGTATGGTCAAACCAGATAACAAAAAGTTTTGCAGCATCATAGTTTTTGCCTACACGTAGAAAATATTTTTTTCCGTTAGTGAGTGCATCATAAAAAGGATTGGCAACCGGAGTATGAGTCCCCGGTTCGTTTTGATAGGGAGATAAGTCTGTTGCTCCTTTTTTAAAGCACACCTGCTGTACATCACTCAATTTCATCCCCTTCCCCTTATAGTGATTTTCATCTTTTCCGTCTTCAAACGGCAACAGACGGGTGTTTTCTCCGTAATCGCCGGAATTTGTTACCGTATATATGGGACCGTTACTATCCGAATCAGCACTCTCCCCCACAACAATGGCAATATCCCATGCATCGTTTTTTACCGACCATTGCTGACCATTCTCAAAATTAAAAAACACCATATTGTTTACGTGATCATAATCCACACTGGCAGTGGGAAACGGCTCTATATGCTTCTCCGGCAGTGTTATCTCTGTAAAGTTATAATCATCTTTGATATAATTTTTGTCTGTTTTTACGATAATCGGCTTGCAGCTGTTCAACAAAAAGAGTGCAGCACATAATCCCACCGCAGCAAACATGTGTTTATATTGTGTTCTCATAGATACTCCTTGAATTTAAGACCTATTAGCGCATACCCGCACCGCCGGGCATATCCATTCCGGGTCGTTCGGCTTCATCAGTACTGTGCGGCAGTTTTTGCTCATTTTTTTGCGGAACTGCATCATACTTTATGCCGATACCGAAATACCCGATAATACCTTCTTTTAAGCCGTAAAAGTCCTTCATTGAACGCCCATCGCTGCCTTTTGCAAAGCTGATATTATTCAACATATTTTTTATTCCGGCATACAGTTCAATCCTATCCTGCCATAATTTCTGACTTATATGCAGATTTACTAAGAGCTTATCGGGACTGGTTATATATTTTTCATCAGTGAGTTTGATTTTATCGGCAGCCCGTATATCAAACCCATCGCGGATATTTTGCGGCGAATCCCAATGCAACCCGAGTGTGATTCTGGTAAGCGACTTGGGAATAATGCCGGTAAGATTAAATTTAATCTGATGCGGAACAAAATAAGCACCTCGATAATACCGCTTATTATCAGTATCATAGTTGTACATACCGGCAATTGTATACGTTACACCGGTTTCAATCCATTTCCAATTATATTGAATAGAAAAATCTCCGCCGACTGTCATTACGCGGTCAATATTCAAATATTCACGCAAACCGGTAACCGCGTGTAAATTTCCGTTTGAATCAGGGAAGTACCCTTCCCGTTTATCGGTTTCAACGGCAAAGATCAAATTATTTACATAGTTGAAGTATCCGCTAGCTCCAAACCTCAGCCCCTCTACCGGACGATACTCAAGCGATGCATTAAAGCCTTGCGAATATTCAGGTTTTAAAAGGGGGTTTCCCAACAGCACAAAATTAACCGGCGCAGGGTGAAAAAAGAGCCAGTACTTTTGTTTAAGCGTAGGAACTTTGAAGCCCATACCATAGGAAAATCGCATAGTCAACACATCAAGCGGATCATATCGAATACTCAATTTCGGAGTCAGTTGCCACAGCGTCCGATCTCCTTTGAGCATCGGCGGCGCAAGGTCAAAACGCAAACCGGGAACAATCCGCAGTACATCTTCCCCCTTCATATTCCATACATACTGAGTAAAAATTCCGAACAGGGCGGAGTGTTTTGGCTTAGGAAAGTCTATCCCTTGCATCATTGCCCACTTTATATTCATACCCGCAAGCAGCGAGTGTGCAATAGAAAAATCATAGTTAGCATTTACTTCGGTTTCTACCTCATGGAAAGTAGAATAGCGGCGTTTAATATTATCATCAGTATACGCTGTATAAATTTCATCAAAAAAATGCTTGAAATACTTATAGCTTGAAAATACATTCATCTGGGCAGACTCACCGAAATCAAAAGCGCCTTTGAAGCCTGCTTCACCCTTTTCGCTGGTAAACCGGTTTGCAATATCTTCAGCCTGATTCATATACCGATCATGGTTAGTGTAAGTGCCGTACAGCTGCATAGTTCCTGTCGGAAGGTAAAAATCTGTAGAAAGCCGACCAAAGCCCATGCGAGTTTTTGGGAAAATGAACGTATCTATTTTCCGTCCAAGCGGATCAAATTCACGGGTAATCATGCCGGGCATATTGTCGAAGGATCCGATACCGTTTATACCAAAGAGCTTATTTTTATATGAAAAACCGGCCATGCCGAAATAGTGCTTATGAATGTCTATTTCCTGCTTTGTACTGAGCGACCAGCTGCTCCTGTTCTTTTTAGTGATGATATTGATAACGCCGCCCATTGCATCTGAACCATACAATGCAGATGACGCTCCTTTGATAATTTCAATGTGGTCAATATCGGAAGAAGGGATGAGTGCAATAGGAGAAGCACCGCCAACATCGCCACCGACGGCTACGCCATCAATAAGTACTTTTACATAGGCACCGCTAAACCCCTGCATGGACACCCCTTCCATCGGGTGTTCCGTTACCGTAATACCGGGTAAATTTTGCAGCACTTCAGCAACATTTTTTGCTCCCATTTCGGCTATTTTTTCTTCGGATACAACGGTTACCTTGTCAACAGCTTCTTCAGCTGCCTGTTCTACCTTATTGCCGGTTACGACAATAACTGCAGAATCTTTTTCTTGTGCATACAAATACATGCCGCAGCACAAAACTGCCGCCATCCATTTTTTATAGTATTTCATACTGTTTTCCTAGTGCATTGTTTTTTGATCTTCAATTAACTTTTTAACTTATTCAATACAAATCATAAAAAATTTTATAAAAAGAGTTCGACACGGCACAAGGGTGGGCAGTTTACCATAGGAATGTTTAATTCGGTACGCTTTATTGTCGATACATGCTCTAATAGCAACTTAATTACAAAACCTTATACTAATGATATATAAACATATCAGCCTCTGCCACCTAAAAACTGATTGTTTCCTTTTTCAATTTCAATTGAGCATTAGGGCACCTTAAAAAAACTCGAGTAAATTTTTTAAGACGCCCGACAAATGTTGTCTGAAGTCTATACTGTCATGACTTACAGAAAAACATTGCAACCGTTATGGATGACGGTTGTTTAATGCGATAACGAGTTTTGTCCATGATAAAACCCATCGTTCAGCATCGTACAAGTATGTACGATGCTGAACAGAACCTCTAAAAATATCAATTTTTAGAGGTTCCCCTTTGTAATACACGGCAACAACGCCACCGTTTTATTTACCTAAGCAAACATTTTAAAAAACCGGGCATCTTCACCCTCTCTTACTGTGCGGCTACGACCAACAGACGATACGAAAGTCGACAAACCCATAGGCATCATGCGGAGTTCCTCGCCGCGAGTTGCGCAGCCGGTTTTATTTTCTTGAATTAAGGTTTTTTGCAGTTCCAATGGTATCCTTCATATAACACTCTTATTGCATTTTCCCTTTTGATACAATTTTCAAATCGACTTTAACAGGAACAATCCATATCATTTTTATCTTATCGTTACAAATTACCGTCAGCGTTATTTGACGTGTATAGCCGTCATAATGACCTTGTAATGTCATCTTTCCTTGTTGATCAAGAACAGAGTATAGTCCGCTCCCTGTAAAATCAAGTGCATTATCACCATACTTTATTGAAGATTTTTGAACCTGCAACTTTGCCTGACCTGAAAAAGGCATCTTGCCGATTTTAAACCAATTAGAAGTAAAATCAAGCAATTCACCAGATTCTGCTACTGTCCAACGAATTGTGTTATCCGGTAAAACATTGTCATGATCTTTCAAAACAACCGGTTTTCCTTTTGAAAGAGCAGAAGACGGAATGTCCCATGTTCCAAGCATTTGCTGAATAAGTTCTTCTCTTGTAAAAACCGTATCTATTACCGGCTGTGCAGGCATGCTATACAATGCTTCGATAGATAATGGTTGTTCATTATCTATAGCACTACCTACCAAAGCACTAACTACCGATCGGCTACGGCTGTCTGCTTTTTTCAAAACAACTTCACCGCTTTTTTTGTAGCTGTCATCGTCAGGATCGAAAGTATAATCACCCTTAGTACCAAACGCCGATTTAACATTTTCAAACATATAGGCCATTGTCGGCAGCTTGTCTTTTTGCTCTTTTGCTACCAATGCGATAATTTCTTCGTCAGTTTTGCCGTCATAATTTTTGTACCACGAGCCGGTTTCTTCACCTTTGGCTTTTTTTTCCCGCTCTTCTTTTACAGCTTCCAAAAGGCCTTCTACGGCATGGGCAGGAGCCTGTGCAATAATAGTGTCCAGTTTTAAATTCCAATCCAATATTGCTTTTATTTTCAGTTTTTCGCCATCCAGTACGAGCTCCGAAGCATTGGTGCGCACTGTTGAACTTTGTCCACAGTAGGTAGCATACGGCTTTACTTTTTCAATATCCATAAAATCCGCTTCGTCAGCGATCAGATCAGGTAATACAGGGTCTCCTCCGAGTAATTCATAAAAACCGGAAAACCCTTTTTCTACACTTTCGAGCGAATAAGTTCCACGAGCAGTTTTTACAATTCTCACTTTAGGAAATATGCTCACAACAGACAAGGGCATTGATCCGAAAATCATTTCAGAAGATGCAAGAAAATAGGTACCATCACCATTATCTTTTACCGTTAATGTTGTTTCATACGGTCCCCTTTTGTCATAGTCAGTCAAAGTCGTACCATCTGGAGCCTTTTCTCCTCCCATAACAACAAAAACGTCTGCACTGTGTTTTCCGCCATTTGCAAGCAGTTTTTCAATAATTTTTTTTGCCTGCTCATCCTTCTGTGTGTCTATCGGGGTAATATTTTCCGGTATAAACTTGGGCTTACCCCCCCCCCGCATCGTTCGTAGGGTGTGGACAGGAAAGAAATAACGATGCTGCAACAAATGCAGCAATGAACCATTTTACTTTTTTTTGCATATCACTACCTCCAGTGAATAATCTTTGTAATATACGACGACAACGCCGCCGTTTTGTTTGCCGAAGCAAACATTCAAAGTAACTATACACCGTTCAAAATAGTAAGTCAAGAGCAACAAAAAAAAAAAATGTCTTTAATCTGTGATAATTTCACCCCTATAAGTTTTCAATGAATATTTCGCCCCTATATTTTACCGAGGTGAAATTATTGACTTGTTACACTAAACTGGAGGAATGAAATTATTTATGAGCATTGATCAAATTACACGAGGACATGTTATTGCCAACTGCCTAGAGGGGAGATGTACGGTACAACAGGCTGCGCTTCGATTAAACCTTTCACGAAGACGCGTACAGCAATTAAAAAAGGCGTTCAAAGAAAAGGGTTTAGCAGCAATGCTGCATGGCAACAGTCAGCGTCCCTCTGCAAAGAAGACCTCGAAAGAAATTGAGCAGCGATTACTTGCACTGCGAAGCGATCCCGCATTGTCAAAAAGCAATTTTTTGCATTTTCATGAAATAGTAACTGAAGAATATCAATTGCAGCTGTCATATTCGACTCTGCGCCGTATTCTGTTATCACATGGAATTTATTCACCAAAGAAAAGACGAACACGAAAGAAGGTGCATAAAACGCGCGAGAGAAGAGCTTGCTTCGGAGAGCTGTTGCAAGTGGACGCAACCCCGTTTCCTTGGTTCGGCGGGAAAGAAAAATCCGCATTACATGCTTTTATTGATGATGCACGCGGAATGATTACCGGTCTTTATTTATGCAAAAACGAGTGCCTGCTCGGATATTTAGAAGTTCTGCGGCAGACACTCGAAAATTACGGACTCCCTGCCGCTCTTTATCCGGATAAGTGTAGCGTTTTTTTTGTTAATGCAAAAAAACAGTTATCCATTGAGGAGCAATTACAAGGAACCAAGGAACAAGTAACACAATTCGGCAAAATTATCAAGTACTTAGGAATCGATATGTTCCCGGCTCATTCATCACAAGCAAAAGGACGTGTTGAGCGATTATGGCAAACATTACAAAGCCGACTCCCTGTTGAATTTGCACGACGCGGAATTACAACCATAGAGCAAGCAAACCAATTCTTAAAAGAGTATATCGGTATTTTCAACAAACAGTTTGGTGTTCCTGCCTGCGATTCATATTCAATGTTTGTACCGACGCCAAAAACACTCGATCTTGATAAACTGTTGTCATCGGTTATTACGCGCAAACTTTCAAGCGGTTCCACCATCTCAATCAAAAACCATTTGTTTAAAATTGAGCAGAATAAATTCGGCGCAGGCACAACGGTAAATGTATTGATTTCACAAAAACATGGTATACGCGCTTTAATACATGATGAATTCTATCCGATTGTACCGCTCGATGATATATACCGAACCGATACGGTTGGACGAACCGGAGACCTGCCTCAAGTAGTTATTGACTTGATTTATGAATTCTTACTTAAAGATGCAAAAGCAGGATAACTCGATGTGTTAAGGGGTGCAATTTTCATTGCAAAATTAACCCCCTTTAGGGGTGAAATATTCACTGGTTATTGACAATACGATTTAAAAAACACCTTGCCGACCGACGAATATTTCACTGCCAACGCTTATTTATCATATGGGCGTGCGCGCATATAGATGAAGCTTTACTATCTATCTTGCTGTGTTCTCAAGTTTGAAAATTTCTATTCTAAATCTTTAGAAATTGGAGTTTGACCTCTCTATACCAGAGAAATAAACACCTGATACTATATACTTTATTATCCATATATCCAAAACGCAAAAAATTTTATAAAAAGAGTTCGACACTACGGTTCGGTTTTGCCATCCGTGGCGGTTCTGATTTTGACAACGGTGAGTAAACTTACCATAAGAATGCTTAAATCCGCAGCCCTTATTGTTGATGCTCCGATTTTTATAACAGGAAGTTAATACAAAATGCTACACGAGTTTAACTTGGTAATTCAGGATATATATCCGCACTTTAGAATATTCTTCATGCTCTTGTCGTGGGTAAGACCTCTCTGGGCTTCCTCTATCGCTTTCTTTTGTGTGCCCTCTCTTTCTTGCGGCAGTTTAAGCACCGCAATTTCCGCATTTTGCATCGAGGCTTCTGCTATTTTGTCTACGATTTTATCAATTTTTTACTCGTTATTGTTTTCATTTCAACTATTTTATTTACATGAGGAATAATCCCGTCAGGTTCCCAATAAGTTATATATTTATTAGTCATTGGACACTGTTTTTTTATTTTTTTTTCTACAATTGCCACACTATATCTTGCTCTTGTTATAGCAACATAAAAATCAGCTCTAGTACCTGGCTTCAGCGCTATGGATGAATCAAAAATCCACCTCCATATATTTTCTGTAGGGTATATAAGCACCCTGTCAAACTCCAAACCTTTAGACTCTCCAAGATTAAGGGCAACATACTCACTATTTATTTTAACTAGTATGTTACATCTTAGTTGTACCGGACGGAATTTCTCTAAATATTGTTCAACATATTCTTCCCTTATTATAAAAACCCCGCAATGGTCTGCCTCCTTTTCTTTTTCTGAGCTCATCAGTGATATATCTTTGTAAATTTCATTTGCAAAATCACATATGGGTTTACAGTTCCTGTATGTTTTATTTAAACTTTTATCATCAATTGTGATATTTAAATTTTTGCATTCATTTTTAAAAAAAGCTTCTATTTTGCCATTTGAATATCTTTTATTTTTTGTAGCATAATGTGTTTTATATGTACATTGGCGAGGATCACCAGCCATTATAACTTCTATGTCATATTTTATCATGCGCGCTATTATATCTAAATCATAGCCTACCAAATCTTGCACTTCATCGATATAAACACAATCATATTTTTTTGAAAGTCGTTCAAAAATCAAACTTTTATTATTATCCCTATTACTCTTATCATCATCTAAAAACATTACACCTGCTGAAATCTTATCAGAATATATTTTATTATCTTTATTTATATAATATGCATCTTGCTGTTTGCCGGCACATCCAGCACTCTGTCCGTTTATGAAAGAAATCCCAGCTATTCGTTTTGTAAATTTAGCACCCTGATAGGGTCTTATTCCGTCTTCAAGTAAAAATGAAAACCATGTTTTGACGGTAATGTTTTCCGGAATAACTCCGGCCTGTTCTCTTATTTTGTTTTTTATCTGCTCAGCATTAGCTATTGTATGGGTAGTTATCAAATTTTTTTTATGTTTTGTGGCTATCGCATCCTTAACTATTTTGGTTGTCTTTCCTGCCCCGGCCCCGGCAATATATAATTTACCACTCATAATGCCTCCATTATGTACTTAGGAAAACTTAACGGTTCAGTTGTATCAAAAATTTTAATAGCACTCTCTGTTTTATTTTCTTTCATATACTTTAATAAACTATCTTCGTCTTCAAACGATTTTCCTAAAATGCGATTTAATAGAGGCAAATCATTTGCCCTAAGCATGCAAGGTTCAAGCGTGTTATAATTATAATTTTTCAATTTTCCCGTATATTCATGTTCTGTACTGTCATAGCATATTTTAATATTTGATTTTTGATTATTACCTATATAGTTACAATATTTTCTATGCAATGCTTCAATGTTTCCGTCATTATCAGTTATTACAATCACCTCTTTTTCCAATTTTTCTGACAGTTCTAAAAATCGCAAAAAAGATGTTCCAACTGAAATTACATCTATTCCATCGTGTATTGGAAGGTGCCCATCATGTTCTGACATATATGCCTTCTGTACTATTAATTCGTCAGAGTCTCCTTCAACAAGTATAGCTTTTTTGCATAAAAGTAATCTTAAAGTATCATATCCCGCAATCTTTCGGAAAAAAATATCTGTTTCTTCAGAAAGTTCACGTATTTTAACTAAGTTAGAATTATTTAATAATAATAAATTTGCAAGTCCCAATTTATTTGCAACAAAACTGCTATGTGTTGATATTATAATTTGCTTTCCTTGATATGTATACTCTAAGCTCTTCAGAAAAATATTCAATGTTGAATGGGATAAGTGGCATTCGGGCTCTTCTATCAATACTACTTTTTTGTTTTCGCTGTTTTTATCATTTAACGCAAGGTGCGTTTTGATAATACACTGAGTTCCTTTGCCTACATTGTTCCAAGGTCTACCGACAGAGTAACTTTTTTGTCTCCTAAACCAGTGGATTGGCTAAGTTTTTTATTTATATCGCTTATTATTTCTTTTTTATTAAATGATTCTCGCATTAAGCGGTGAGCCTGTGAAATACCTACAATCTCCTCATCAGTCAACATGTTTTTAATAATTTTAGAAATATATACATCAGAACCATTATTAAACCTATAGTGTGAAGAATCAATCATTGAAGCTTTTATGGGTATCGTTCTTGGTGTAATTACTTCACGAGCAAAAGAAAACCATGTTACATCATAATATTCAATTGGCAGCGACTGTATTTCTGACTTACACATTTCTCCGTACTCTTGCTCATATTTCTCATCAAAACAAATACTAAATACAATTCCAGGAGTTTTTCTATCCTTATCTGAATTCCCATCGCCAATAAAACTAGCTAAATCATTATTGCTAAAATAAATCTCAATAATAATAGCCGGAAGGTTAGCCTTCTGTGTGGATTTCAAATTAGCCAAGTAAGTATCCACTATTTCTTTATTAAACAAATATTGTGATAATTCGTTTTTAATAAATTTACCGCGATAAATTCCTGTTAACGCAAGATTTATTGCTTCCAAAATCGTAGATTTTCCAGCTTCGTTGTTGCCCACTAAAACATTAAATTCTGGATTTAATTCAAGAGTGAATTCTTTGAAGCACTTAAAATTAAAAATTTTTATTTTTTTAATTGCCATGCATACCTCTTTTCATTAATAATATACTATATGGTGATCGTAAATACAAGTTTTTATCAACTATTACGTTTTCTTGTTTTACTATCCCAACTTTGTAACGCCGATTTATATTTTAAAAATCTTGAATTTTCGCACACCCCTGTATTGAATCTTCCTCAAGCCAAAACAATCCGCTCCATTCACTCGGATTTAGGTTAAGAGGATGGTCATTAAAATAAATTTTTTCTCCCATGAATATCCAAAATACTTTTAATTTTTTATCTCGAAGATAGTCACATAAATAATCTTTTCTAATAAATAGGCTATTTGAAATTTTCGTCAGCTCTCCATCAAAAGACACAAGCTCACCGTTTGTGCTGTAAAGACATCCGTCATACACTTTCTGCTCTAGCTCTAAATGGTCAATAATATCTTTGCGCAATATATTAAATGCAATCCTATTAGATTTTGATGCATCATATTCTTCTTCCCATATACACCGAGTGTAAGTCGGCATGATCCGTACTATTGAACTTTTTGTATTTTTAATTTCACTGTTCGTTGTTCCTGTAAAGTTGTCAGAACCAATTTCGTAATCAAACCAATGTTGCCCAAAAATAGTATTATAGCCCAACGACCATGCATACTCTCGATTAAACAATTCATATGCCTTTTGTGGTTCTGCAAACCACCTTCCCAAAAAATTTCGTTGCTCAAGATCTCTTTTTAGCAATACAAATTCATCTTCATTTACAAAGTATCCTTGTGCCATACACCATATTTGTTGTTCGCCTCTATTAAAAGGAAAGTCATCGTTTATGGTATTCGGCTGATCCTTAGTTTCAATATAGTAATATAACGATACCCATTTATTTCCATCTGTATCCTCAACAAGCAAATAAGAATTAAATGAAGAAAAAAAATTTGCAGGCGTTTTCAACCATTGCCGGATAGACTTTAAATCCTTAACATTTCGAGATATAAAGGTTTCGTCTAATTGCGGAAAATTTATTTTTGGAAGATCCCTCGGTACAAGAAAGTGACGGTTTAGCGTTGGATCAAAATCTCTGACATAGGGTTCCCATGCACCGTTATAAAACTGCTGCGAATTATTCCGCATTGACTTTAATTTCTGCGTATCTGATATTCGCGCAAGTATATTATAAAAAGCAATCCATTGGTATTTCTTTCCAATACGTTCATTTCGTGAGGGTTGCCTTCCGAAATTATAAAATTTTACGCTTTTATCATAATTGGCAAACATTTCATCTGTATAGCCAAGTTCATTAATAATAAACTGTATCGCATAATGATATAGGTTATCTATATCAATTCCTTCAAAACTATTTAATGCACGCTGAAATACATATCGTCCAAAATCACCATAGCAGGGATAATTTCGCCTATTTGGTTGCATGGAATACTTAATAGTTAGTATACCGCCTATTACACCATCATCATCACACTTGCTGACATTGGGTATTTTCTTTGATTTGTATGGAGGATTTATTTTATTTACGATAATACTACATTTAGAATTAGGGTATTCGTATAAATACCTTTCGATAATTAGTTTTGCGTAATCACGCAAGAGAATATCCGGATATACATATTCGGTATTGAAAATAGTTTTAAAAACATATTCGGCAAGAGTTTTAAATTCATCCTTATAAGTAGCATTTCTCTTCATACACGCACCGAAAACTACACCGTATAATCTTTGCAAAATATACGGATCATTCACCCCATCAAATTTTTTTAGTAAATATTCACAGAGATTAAAATTATTCTTTAATAACTCTATCAACGCTTTTGAAGCTCTATCTCTTAACAATCTATATGAGGAACTCAAAATCCAACTAAATAGAATGAGCAATAATCTGACACTTTCAGTATCAAGATTGTCAAAATTATTACCTTCATCAAAAAACGAAATTAGTTGATATATTCTATCTGTATCATAGCTCCTTCGATTGATGTACATAGTCCATTTACGATCACGCTCGTTTAAGGGGTGTTCAAATAAAATAGTATGCAGGAAGTCGGCATTTAGTGGATGATTAGGCTTTGTACTGGTTTCAATTAATGTATCAAAAAGCACTTCAAAAATATCATAATTATTCGGAGCATATTTTTGTATTATGGAATTATATTTATCTTTGAAAGCAAGAAAATACTCAGAGTTTATTACTTGGCTTCTTTGCCAAGAAAAAGACTGAAAATATTTTTTTATAATGTCTAATTTACTACAGTCATTCTCAATGTCATCAATAATATCAATACAATCTCCATCAAATTTTTCATGATGCAAACCGCATAGTATTATAAAAGTATCTAAATTTTGAGGTTGAGTAACTTGTCCGTTTTCTATTTTTAGTAAACTTTTTTTTATATAAGCGTTTATTTTATCTTTACTGTCATATCTTTCTATAATCCTTTTTGCCTGCATAAAATTTTCCAATAAATTATAAGCTAACCTATAGTGCTCGTTTTTGTTAGCATCAACAAATGTAATCAGCAACCCGGATTTTAGTAGTGAAGATAAAAAGTTTAGCTTTTTATATGATAGTCCGTATATTTCCCAAAACTTAAAACCTAATAATATTTCCTTAGTGAGGCCATCATTATTAGTACCTAACTGATTATCAACCATTTCGTAGATAAAATGTTTTAAAACAGGAATTGTGCCATCGAATTAATAGCTTTTTGTACTTCCTTATCTACAGATTCTATGAGCTTATCAAACAACCCGTAAATATTAAACTCTCCATCTTCATATACGCGGCAAAATAATGTAAGAAAGAGAGGATTGGTCATCTCATAACTAAGAAAACATAATGGAGAAAACGGAATGCTATAATGATCTAAAAATGATTTTATTGCATTGAAACTATCATCCTGAAAACCCATATGTGTCATCTGCAATAGTTCTTTATTTTTTATTTTTGTTTTAATGCTGTCGTCAAACACAAGAGGTTCATAATCGCTTCTAACAGATACAGCAAGTCTGATATGATCGAATTTGTTTATTTTATTGATAATAGTTATAAGACCTGTTTGCCATATCTCTTTATAACTACTTTCATTAATTGCATCAATAAATATTGTAACACAGCAATCATTCTCATATCCAATACATTCTAAAATTTGCAAAAAACTATCAAAGCTTATATCAAGGCCGATGGTAGAAAGTATTTGCTCTTGTATCGATAAATTATTTATAAACTTATGCCCAAGCAGTAACAGCGCAGATCCGCCGGTAGAATTTATTAAATTGGCAGTTGTCGCAAAAAGTTGAGACTTTCCGGTTCCGGCCTTACCATTAATTATTAGTACTTTCTTTTGTAGAACATCCGCCTCTTCATCAAATTCCAAAAGCGAAGGAATGTTTATTATTTCAGTAAGCTGATCAATATCGTTTTTCAGGTTGTTTCTGTCATGGTTTTCCAAGGTCGTTTCGTTAAGTTTTTGTTTTTTCGCAGTGATTTGTTCGTTTAAGTCGGCTATATCTTTTTCAAATATTTTTTTTATTTTTTCTGACCATTGCAAGCAGTCTGAAATAGTATAAAAATTTATATCTTCAATAGAAGTTATTTCTTTACAAATCTTTGTAAGCAAGCTTCCTTGTAGGTATTGATATTGCCATCTCTGTTGAATCTCTTCGACGACTTCATTTTTTCGAAAATTAATTTTTTCAATTGTGGATTGATTTTTTACAAAATAATTAAGCTTTGTTTTGATTGCAGTATCAACATTAAATTTACTATATCTTTGTCCTAAAGAATCCAAGCTTATTTTTAATTGATCATCAAACCATTTTTTATTTAATGAGTGCCGGTTAAAAAATTTTTCAGCAATAACCGGACACATTATAACTTGATCAAGAATTTCTTCATTTGTAATGGGAATAAGTTCAATGTTCGCCTGTTTCAGCAAGGTCTCTATGTCCTTATATTGTTTGGATGCCGGTGTAACATTTTTATTACTATATAAATACACTACATCTAATTTTCCCGAATACCATCTCACAACTTTTTCCATGGAACCTTTGATTTCACTATAGTCCGGTCTACCGGAAAAATATTTTGCCTGAAAACTAATTCTTTTTTCGGTACTAGTATAACGTTTTTCTGAAAAGTATATTGTATTTTTCTTTGGTTTGTGATACTATCTCAACAGCTTTTTATCACTAAGGAGTATTGCATGCCCAAACCGCCGAGTAAACTTGAACTAAATCCTGAAGAGCTCACGTACCTTGAATCACTTGTTCGTTTACGAACAATCCAAGCACAAACGCTCACGCGTGCACGAATACTTTTGCTTAAAAGCAAGGGGCTGTCCATTAAGGAAACAGCCGACAAGGTAGGCTATACGTATAGAAGCGTTGCGCTCTGCCTTAAGAAATATAAGCAGGGCGGCGTAGAGCATGCTCTCACCGATGCACCCGGACGCGGAAACAATCCGGAAATTACCGATGAAGAGAAATCGTGGATTATAAATCTCGCTTGTCAAAAACCGACTACTTTTGGGTATGCTGCAGAAACATGGACTTACGCACTGTTAACAAAGCATATTAACACCACCGCTGAAAGTGCAGGATACCTACGGCTCGCTACTATCCATAAAACAACGGTATTTAAAATACTAACTGAAGCAGACATTAAACCTTACAAAATAGAATATTACTGTGAAAACAGAGACCCTGACTTTGATAGAAAAATGCACAATGTTTTGCTCGTTTATAAGCAACTTGAACTTTATTTTGAGGAAAATAAGCCATTACAGACAGAAGAAGGGAAGAATATCCATGTTGTTTCGTATGATGAGAAGCCCGGCATACAAGCTATCGCGACGACAAGCGATGATTTACCTGCTGATGAAACCCATCAATGCATTCGCCGTGATTATGAATACAAACGGCTTGGCACGCTCTCACTTTTAGCAGGCATTGATTTACAGACGGGGGATGCCATTCCTCTTGTAAGCGACAGTCACACCAGTAAAGATTATGTGCAATTTCTTAAAATACTTGATGAACGATACCCGCAAGAAGATAAAATTAGAATCATTTTGGATAACTTAAAAGTACATACCTCCAAAGAAACCATTCGATATCTTTCAACGGTACCGGGAAGATTTGAGTTTGTGTTTACGCCAAAGCATGGTTCTTGGTTAAATATGATTGAAGGATTTTTCAGCAAACTAACAAGACAACTGTTGCGGGGCATGAGAGTAAAATCAAAAACAGAGTTAGTTAATCGACTGTATAAATACTTTGACGAGATTAATGAAGAGCCAGTCGTATTCCATTGGAAATACAATCTTGATGATCTCGATGTTTCTGAAGCGGTTATAACCGACGCTCTCAAATATGAACTTAATTAGAAAACGTTACACTAGTACTTAAAACAGGTTCAACTTCAATACCGGGATTATTTGGGGCAGCCTGCAATATTATTTTATTATTAAAATGTTGTTTTTTAAATAGAAGACGGCACATTTTTTCAAATGCCGTTGAAGTATTTTGATTTTGTACATTAAAATGAGCCCACGTTATATTGTTGTTTCCCGAATTCACTATGCTTACCTCCGAGATAAGCAGATTCTATTTTGCTTTATCTAAAGTATCAAATGCAAGTATTATACCATGTTTGCACTAAATTGCCGACGCTTTCCTTGTGTGTCCTTATTGGAATAACAAAAACTTCGAGCGATACTGGTAATTTCACAAATCTTTTTCACCTGGAATTTCCTTTTGTGTAAATCCTTGGTTATGTGTACTTGAATTTTTTTTATCTTGTTGCTGCTTTTCAATTTCCTGTTCAAGCCTTTTCGCATATTCCATCCAGTAAGCGCAGGCGTGCTTGTAGTGATCAAGTTCTTTATCGCCGCTTGGTTTAAAAACTGCTAATTCTTTATCTATTTTCATAGTAGTACCTCTCCTTCCGGCTAGTAGTATACGACGAATAACGTCTCGCGTCACACCATATTTTTTTGCTAATTTTTTGTACCCCAATGCTCCGCGTTGATACTCCGCTCTCACTTGTGCTTTGAATTGCTCATCGTGCTGTTTTCTTTCCATTTGTTTTTCTCCTATGGCTCGTGTCCAACTTTTGGGGGGAGGTACCCCCTTCCCCATCTCCTGCAATACCATTACAATAACCCTGAACGAACCGCGCTTTGGTTTTATGGCGCACAAAAATACCGGGCAGGAGAAAAGTTTTATGCAACCAATGAAAATCAGCCGGGCGCGACAAGAGCTTATGGCCGAGTATGCTACAGCATCAGTATTCTTGTATGGAGTCCTTAGCATCGATGAATTTGTAGAAGTGTTTAATCACTACGAAAAAAAACATACAACATCAAAGGAAGCTTTATCGGCTTTAAAAAAATTTAAAAAAACAGAAGCTGTTGATTATTCATTTTTTAATGATATTCTTTCCGCATCATGGTTCACTTCGGAGTTTGATATCGATAGAGAGTACATTATATATATTCGTGAAAAACAAAATGGCAAACCGCGATACTTGCCCGCTAAGAAAGAGTTTTTAAAATACACCAATCTGCTTTATCATGAATTCGATGAGTCGTATCTCAAGCTAAAAGCGCATATCATAAAACATAAACTTATGCCTAGTAATTATAATGAAGACAATCTTGATGAAGATTTTTTTGCAATATATGAACTGTTTCAAGATAGCGGAACCCCCGCCAATGCGCTCAAATACTTCACAGTATCCGGTTATGTCTTTGGCAGCAAAGATACACTGGACGAGTTTGTTAATTTATTAACAGACATGTATAACAATACCAGAAAATACACCAATAACGGATTTACTTCGAATGAGCTTCAGGGTAAATCAAACAATCCAAAACTGCGCCACACCTCGACAAATCTCAATATTCAAACACAGAATGATTTTCCGCTGCCGGTTTTTGATGTTGTACCGAAAGTAGGACGCAATGAGCCTTGTCCTTGCGGAAGCGGAAAAAAGTATAAGCATTGCCACGGAAAATAGGCACTGATAAAATCGGCGCATCGATACTAACGGCTTGCCGATTTAGCATTACTGTGGTAAATTGCTCACCGTTGTCAAGCTCAGAACGGGCACGGACGTTCGTGGTTCCAAACAGAATTGAGTTTGAAAACTACCACAGCTATATAAACAGGAGTTTTCAAACTCATAGGTTTCATTTTTCCACGGATGGCGGTGGTTCCAAACAGAAGCGACGTTTTAAAGCAAAGTAGTTTGCAAAGCTTTAAAACTCGCAGGTTTGGTTTTGACATGGACGTCAAAACCAAACCGTAGTGTCGGGCTCTTTTTATAAAATTTTTATATAAAGTGCATTAAAAAATAATCGAATTATTAAAAGAATGCTATATTAGCAATTGCCAAACGATTGTATTATAATTATTCATAGTTTAGCGTTCTTATATTTTATAGAATAAGCTTGTTTGTTTTGTTTTTCTAAATTATACTGGTTGAACCAAACCTTTGCAATTATTTAGTTTTGACAACTGTGAACACTTATGAAATAGAACAAACGTGCGGGTTTAATGCGCCATATTTTAGCAAGCTTCACCTACAGAATACAGAGCACCCTGCACAGCCGGCGGCATTATCGATGCCGTTTTTGTCTGCAATTAATTATAGAAAATTCAGGTTATTATACATCAAAGCGATTGTATTTTTTAAAACAATCAATGCATAATTTTTTTCTCCTTGGAGGTGAATCCAGTTTGCACCGGCCGTCTCGCCGCAGCAATCGCATACATAGGAATCAAACATACGTGCTGTTTCCGGTAATTCAATTTTTGCGGCCATAACATCAAACATTTCTTGAGGCTCAAGACTTTGATAGTATTCCAGTGATTTTTCCCGCGTTATAGATTCAGGTCTCTTTTTTAGCATGAGTCGGACAGATTTTTTATTTGTGCGATTATAAAAAGAAAAAGCCTGTTTTCCGGTCATGTGAAACAGCAAATTCCCTTTGCCAATACTGCAACCTAAAATTACTTGAATTGAATCAACCTCACAGGCATCATTTTCGCAGATACAGACAACCTGTTCATCTGAGGAAAATTTCAAATCTAATAAATCGATTGCATACAATGTCGCTTTATACCCGATTGTCAATCCGCCGTATTCGTGCCCGTGAAATTGAACACATCTTTCCCATAATAACTTCTTATCCATATTTTTATCCTTATGTTTCTACCAATACAGTATAATGCCCTTCAACTTTTACTATTCTTGCATCAACATCATACACCTCTTTCAATGCAATAGTATCTAAAATAGACATATCCCCATATTTATAAACCTGTCCTTGCTGCATTAACAAAAAGCGATCGCAAAATCTCAATGCCAAATTTAAATCATGAATAACCATAATCGCGGATATACCATCGTCATAACAGATGTCTTGTATAATCTGCAATACTTGGTATTGATTACGAATATCTAAATTACTGATTGGCTCGTCAAGCAGCAAAACCTTTGGCCTTTGAGCAAGAGCTCTGGCTAATATAACTTTTTGCCGTTCTCCTCCGCTGAGCTGATTTAAAAAACGTCCCTGCATATCTCCGGTCAGATTCAGCCGTTCCATAACCTCATGGATAATAGCGTGATCGTTTTTTGTGTAATACCAGCGCATATAAGGTTTGCGCCCCAGCATTACAATATCATATACGGTCATCTCTGTGTTTGGCACATTTTGTGAAACAAATACAACTTGCTTTGCGGCCTCTCTGATAGGCATCGACAGAATATCTGCCCCATCAAGCATTACTGTTCCCGAATTGGCACGTAGAATATGATTTAAACATTTGAGCAGGGGGCTCTTTCCCACACCGTTATTGCCAAGTATTGCAAGGGTTTCTCCGTCATTCACATGGAAGCATATATCTTGCAGAACATTGGGATAACCACGGTAATGGTAAGAAATATTTTCTACGCGTATCACTTCCGTTTACTCTCCTTAAATAAAAGGTGTAAAAACAAGGGGCCGCCTAAAAAAGAAGTAATTGCGCCTATCGGTAAAATTACCTGACTGACCGCGATGCTGGCAAATAAATCACTTAACAGCAAGATTGTTGCTCCTGTTAAGATGGAGCCCGGTATCAAATACACATGATTGCTTCCAACCACTAAGCGAACAATATGCGGTGCCACCAGTCCGACAAAACTGATAAGTCCTACATTGGATACAATAACGGAAGTTACAAGACAACATAGCACTAAATTACAATAGTTACTCTTTGTACGTTAATACCAAGGCTTACTGCTGTTTCAGCACCGCTTAAAAGAGCATTATAATCCCAGCGATGAAAACAACAGTAAATAATTAAAACGGCTACGGTTATAGACATTCTACGCAATTCCCGCCAGCCGGGGCTGCTCAAATTTCCAAAAGTCCAGTATACTAATGTAACGTTTTGTAATTAACTTCCGGTTATACAAATTGGAGCACTAACAATGAGGGAGTGCGGATTTAAGCATTCCTATGGTAAATTACTCGCCGTTGCGCCGTGTCGGGCTCTTTTTTATAAAATTTTTTACGTTTTGGGTAAGATGTATTAAAAAAATATAATCAACTTATTAAAAAAACGTTATACTAAAGTTGCAAGTTGTATTTCATCAGCAAAATATTGAATCAATGTGGTCGCACCGGAAAACATAGCACTAATAGCAACACCTGCAAGTACAATACTTTCCGGACTAATGTTACGAAAGTGTGAAAGCCCGAGAATCGTTAATGCCACCGAGATGGATCCGATAAACGCACACACAGGAACACCAAATCCCATGCTGTTTCCCATACCCAATACAACAATTGCAACAGTCGCACCAAAACTCGTACCCTGCGAAACTCCGGGTGTTGATGCGGATGCTAACGGGTTTTGCAAAACAGCTTGTAAAACACAGCCGGCTAATCCCAAGCCCATACCGGCAATCGATTAGTCCGAACCGCAAGATTTATTTTGTTGTCGCTCGGCAGTCCGAAAATTCCCCTAAAAAACACGCAAAAACACACCATTTTTGCTAAACCGCGTAATAAAATTTGCCAAACCGCGTGTAAAGTTACAACGTGCAAAATCTCGGCTTGTTTTTTCTTGATTTGTCGGGTATACTTGGGCTGTTGTTTTTATATACTAGAGTCTGCTTGGCGGACTTGAGGAGGAAATATGCGTGGAGTGAAAAAGATTGTTGCTGTTTTGTTTTGCTTTTGTGCAATTAGCTTTTTGGCGGCACAGTCGAAAAAGGGCGGGAAATCAGCATTACCGAACTTAAAAGGGCGGACAATTTATGCCGTTACCGAAAATGCGTATCCGCCGCTTAACTTTGTCAATCCTAAAACAGGAAAGGGAGAAGGTTGGGAATATGATGCGGTAAATGAAATCGGCAAGCGATTGAATGCGAAGATCGTCTGGAATCTGATAAGCTGGGATGCAATGATTCAGGCAATTCGCGATGAACAATTTGATGTTGGAATGGACGGTATTACTATAAATGATGAACGTAAAAAACAGGTTGACTTTTCAGAACCTTACCTCATTTCTCAAATGTTTATGCTGGTACGCGCAAACGAAAACCGCTTTAAAAATGAAAAAGAATTTGCCGCTAACAAGAAGCTTCTTGTCGGCAGTCAAAACGGAACCACTAATTTTTATGTAACAGTCTATGATGTGCTTGACGGAGATGAAAAAAACAAACGTATTAAACTTTTTGAAACTTTCGGCGCAAGCGTGCAAGCCTTGATTGCCGGTGATGTTGATATGGTGCTTATGGATGCCGCTTCAAGTCGCGGATATATCGGGGCAAATCCCGGAAAACTTAAAACAGTAGGCGGACCGCTCGGTACTGATGAACTCGGGTTTATCTTTAAAAAAGGTTCAGATTTAGTTGCTCCCTTCAATGCCGCTCTTGCGGAAATGAAAGCGGATGGAACGCTGGATAAATTAACTACCAAATGGTTTTTTGAATATCAATATAAAAATTAATTAACACGCTTTTTAGGCACAAGCAAGACACACTCTGTCTTGCTTGTGTAATTGTTTAACCCTTCAATAACACGTACTGATCGAAGCATCCGTCGATAATGGCTTGCGGTTCAGCATTCCTATGGTAAACTACCCACCGTTGCTCAATTCCAAACGATGTTTTAAAGCAAGGCAGTTTGCAAAGCTTTAAAACTCGTTGGCAAAGCGGAGGCAAATTATTAACGCTTTGCCCTATGGTAAGTTTACTCACCGTTGTCAAGCTCAGAACCGCCACGGATGGCGGTTGTTCTAAACAGAATTGAGTTTGAAAACTACCACAGCTATATAAACAGAAGTTTTCAAACTCATAGGTTTCATTTTGCCACGGATGGCAAAATGAAACCGTTGCGTCGGCAATTAACTTCAAAACAGGAAAGCTTGGTCTGTAAGCGTATCCTCAGATAAAATGCTTGACATCTCATTATTCTGTGTTACACTTTTAATTATGATGCATATGCGATAGAGGTAAGAAAATTTTCTATAATTTTGAATATCTATATCGCATCTATTATGTGAAGAAAGGTGATAAAAACCGTCTAAGACAGCACGGATTTTTTATCGACAAGTTTTGCCTTGTAAAATGAGCTGGGCAAAATTCGCTTATTTACCCTGCTTTTTAAGGATCTGATGATCCTTTTAAAAGTATGTGCGGGAGAGTGTATGAAAAAAATAACAAAAAAGATTATCGGAATTTTGCTTGTAACTTGTTTATGCGGCGTGGTCTCTTGTGCAAAATCCGAAGATACGGCGAGTTCGGGAAAGGTCATCAACATGTTTCAACTTAAGGTTGAAATTAAAGATGCGCTTGATGCCTATGCGGCGCAGTACAGCGCGGAGAACTCGGGCGTAACCGTAAAGGTTGAAACACTGGGCGGCGGCGGAGATTACGGCGGAGTGCTGAAAGCAAAGATTCAGGCAGGGCAAATGCCGGACATTTTTGTTATTGAAGGTATTGGCGGCTATCAGGTATGGAAGGATTATATTGCCGATTTAAGCGATCAGTCTTGGGTTGCGGACACGGATCTTGCCATGAAAGTAGACGGAAAGGTTATCGGCTTTCCGGTAAGTATTGAAGGATACGGGCTTGCGTATAATGCGGAAATTCTTCAAAAGGCGGGTGTTGACCCTGCAACGCTTACAACACGCAACGCATATGAAGAAGCTTTTAAACTCATTGATTCAAAAAAGAAAGAGCTGGGACTTGATGCGGTTGTCTCTATGGCGGCATCGGTTGGCGGCGGCATGTGGTGGGTTGTCGGCCATCACAGTTTTGCCTGTTATTTAGGCGGCGGTTTAGCGCAAGATGATACAAGCATTGCGGATATGCTTGTTAAAGAAGGCAAACTTGATGATGAGCGTTTTGCACAATATACAAAGTATTTGCAGCTCCTGTTCAAGTATGCGGATAAAAATGTTTTGTTAAACGGTAGCTATGATAATCAGGTGGCGGCCTTTGCCCAACAAAAAACAGCCTTTTTGCATCAGGGTAACTGGGTTGACCCGAACCTGAAACAATTGAATGCGAATTTTAAAATGGGCTATGCGCCGCACGCGTTCCTCGATACGGAAGACAAGGGCTTGTATTTGTTTGCGCCAAGTTTTTATTGCGTAAACGTAAAAAGCCCCAATGCGGAAGAAGCAAAAAAATTCCTTACGTCTATCGCAATGACTCCGAAGGGACATGAATATATGGTAACAAAGGCGGGTATGATACCTGCGTTTAAGTCGGTTACCTTAATGCCCGAAGGTCAGCTGAGTAAAGCGCTTGTTGAAGCAAATATGCGCGGCGGCAATCACGGCGTGTTTTTCGGCATGATGCCCGACGGCACCGGACAAAATATCTTTGCGCCGATTTTTGATTTGTTTGCGCAACATCCCGATAATTCGGAACAATTTATAAAAGACATGAAAAAAGCGGTTGCCGGTTTACCTGCAATGTCAAAATAAGAAACGCTGTTTTTTAGGGGCAAAAAAGGAGGAGTTTTTTTAATGTTGCTGTTTCTTTTTTAAGAAACAGCAACTCGCCCGCATGTTTTGTTTGAAAAACCGGAGAGCTACAATGAATGAAACTAAACTGACAAGTCTGCTTTTTATATTACCGTGCGTGTTTGCATTTTTAATGATCAATATTATTCCTTTCGGTTTTGGCTTATACTATTCTTTTACGGACTGGAATGGAATCAGCACAAGTGTTTCTTTTACCGGATTAAAGAATTTTAAAAACTTATTTACCGCCCCCGATTTTTTGTTTTCATTTTTAATTACCATACAATATACGCTTATCAATGTAATTCTGGTAAATGTTGTAAGCTTTTTGTTAGCCTTAATTGTTACAAGCTCCGTCCGGCTAAAAAATTTTTATCGCGCGGGATATTTTGTTCCTTATTTAATCGGCGGCATTGTACTGGGATATATCTGGCAATTTATTTTTAATAACATTCTTGTTTCACTTGGGAACACCGCATCAATTCAGTTTTTGCAAACCTCATTTTTAGGGAAATCCGGGGCTGTTATCTTTATTATGGCGCTTGTTAATACATGGCAATACGCCGGTTATATTATGCTTATTTATGTTGCGGCAATTCAGGCAATTCCCTCATCGCTACTGGAGGCAGCAGAGGTTGACGGTGCGGGGTATGTTACCCGCGTCAGAAAAATTCTTATCCCAATGACTGCAAATGCTTTTACCATCTCGGTGTTTTTAACACTCACCTCATCCTTTAAACAATACGATATGAACTTTACGCTTACAAACGGCGGCCCTGCAACAAGGTTTTTAGATACGCCGGTAAATGCAAGCCAGCTTTTAACCATGAATATTGTAAACACGGCGGCGGCAAACCGCATGGGAGAAGCGCAGGCAAAGGCAGTTATTCTTTTTATCGCCTTGCTCATTATTTCGCTTATTCAAGTAACCGTCAATAAAAGAAAAGAACAGGAAATGTAAGTATGAAAACGCATACCGAAAAACAACTGAAAAAAATACTGCTTGAAGTTTTTGCCTTTCTGCTGCTTATCTTTTTTATTGCACCTTTTATTATGGTAATTATTAACTCCGCAAAAACATCGCAGGAAATTATTTATAATGCGGTTGCCATGCCGGAAAAACCGTCGCAGCTTATCACTAATGTCATGCGAATATTTCATAATCCTACCGTAAATTATCTGAAAGCTTTCGGCGACAGCACAATAATTACAGTATTGTCCATCATAATCATTGCGGTGTTTTCTTCAATGTGTGCATGGGTTTTGGTAAGAACAAAAAAAGCTTGGGCAAACTTTTTATTTTTACTCTTTGTTTCTGCAATGGTTATTCCGTTTCAGGTACTCATGTATCCGCTGGTACAATGGCTGAACGTTCTTGGAAGAATACTGCATGTTCGATTACTCGGCTCTTATGCGGGAATTATTTTTGCATATCTCGGCTTCGGAACGCCGCTTTCTATTTTTATCTTTCACGGGTTTATAAAAACCATTCCCTTTGAACTTGAAGAAGCCGCCAGAATCGATGGCTGCAATCGGGCTAAAACATTTTTTGTTATTGTTTTTCCCTTACTGCAACCGATTATTGTAACCGTGCTAATACTAAACGGCATATGGATTTGGAATGATTATCTTTTACCCTTGCTGGTGCTCGGCTCCAACGGAGCAGTGCAAACAATTCCGATTGCGGTAACCGTCTTTGCCGGTGCATACCTTAAACAGTGGGATCTTATTCTCACCTCTACATTGATTGCGATCGTACCGGTTATTGTATTATTTTTGGCGGCACAAAAATATATTATCAGAGGAATGATTGAAGGTTCAATTAAATAATTGAAACAATACTATAAACGGATTTTAATCCAAAGGAGTTTGACATGAAGATTGTGTTAGTGGGCGCAGGAAGTGCTCAGTTCGGCTATGGTTCTTTAGGAGATATTTTCTCAAGCAAGGTTCTTGAAAAAAGTGAAATTTGCTTGTTGGATATAAACGAAGAATCACTCCATGAGGTATTGCAAAATGCGCAAGCCTTTATCGAAAAACACAAATTACCTTTTACCGTAAAAGCAACCACCGATCGAAAAAAAGCGTTTAAAGGAGCTGACTTCATTATTTCATCAATAGAGGTTGGCGACCGGTTTAAACTTTGGGAAGAAGATTGGAAAGTTCCGCTGCAATACGGCATTCATCAAGTATACGGAGAAAATGGCGGCCCGGGCGGCGTTTTCCATTCATTACGCATTGTGCCGCCTATTTTGGACATTGTAAAAGATGCGATGGAAATTTGCCCCGATGCCTATATTTTCAATTACTCAAATCCGATGACGGCCATTTGCACTACGGTAAAACGAGCTTACCCCGAAGCAAAATTTATCGGGCTTTGTCATGAAATCGGTTGGCTTAACAGCTGGCTGCCGCCCATGCTGAACATTAAAATTGAAGACATTTATTTTAAAGCGACAGGTTTAAATCATTTCAGCTGCATGCTTGAGGTTAAAAACAAAAAAACAGGGAAAGATTTATACCCGGAGGTTTTGGAAAAGGCGGAAGCATTCTTTTTACATGACCCCGGCTACAGCGACTTGCTCGATAAAGAACTTGCCGGCAAAAGCGGAGAGGAGCGGGAAGGCTATGAAAAAGCAACAAGCTCCGGAAAAAGTCGATACGAATGGGCGGACAAACGAATTGTGCAATTTATGCTGAAAAACTATAAATTGCTGCCGATTACCAACGACAGCCATTTCGGTGAGTACATAGGCTGGGCATGGGACGTTGTTGACCATCGAGGCATTTTAGATTTCTTCGATTTTTATAAACTCTCGCTTAGACAGAACGTCCACCATGAGATTCAGTTAAAAACAAGCGAACGCGTTGTGCCGATTATCGAAGGTATTATCGGCGATCTGAATTACGAAGAATCTGCGGTAAACCTTTTAAACAACGGCGCAATAAAAGAGCTTCCGGATTGGATTGCGGTTGAAGTTCCCGCAATGATTCACAAAGGAGGGCTTACTCCAATTGAACTCCCGGATTTACAAAAAGGCTATGCTTCCTTGCTGCGCTCCTATTGCGGAGTCTACGATCTTACCGCAGAAGCAATTATCCATAAAAAAAGAGAATATGTGATACAGGCAATGCTTGCAAGCCCCGTGGTTCATCACGCGCGCTGCATTGAAGAAATGGTAGACCGCATGATAAGCCGCCAGCGAGAATGGCTTGGCTACCTGCAATAAAAGTTCCGCCTCGTGTGCCGCATCACTCAATAGGGTAACGTCCTTTTGATACCGCAATTGGTTTCTTAACAAATTGCGATATCAAAAATGATTTTATAAAAGAGTTGTTTTTATTGTGTGTTTATTAAAGAAAGACTAAAAGAAACGCCCCTGCCGGAAAACCGGCAGGGGCGTTATTCATTTTTAATTTTTTTGTTGAATTTTTTTATTTATTTTTTGTAATACCAATTCATGGGGAAACGCAATTACGTATTTCCCTTGCTTCCATCCTTCTGCTGATGAGCAGCCGGCAGTGGCGGTCGAACCGATTATTTGCAAGGCAAGTTTAAGCTTATTGTTAGCAAAAGGTATGTACTTTTCTATCAATTCGCTTGTCTTTACCCAGCCCTCATACGCGCCGCCCGCATCCGATGCTATACAGAACGATATCTTTTTAAGCATCTCAACACCTTTTGCAGAGCGTTGAGCGTTATTTCCTCGAAGAGCATCCCATTTGCTCAAATTATCGTACCAGTACGCCAAAGAAGCGCGCGCCGTTGCGGTATAGGCATAGAAAGGCTCTTTTTCTTCAGCCGAAAGATCCTTCTCAGCCTCTTTTTCGATTGTTTCAATACCTTGCAATACAGCTACAACCTCGCTTTTGCTTGAAGCTTCTGTAAGAGCCTCGGTCAGCGCCTTTATCTGCTCAACAGATTTTTGAACCACCGGCGAGAAGGCAGCTTCCAAAGCTTCCCCGCTCGAAAGCTCGATAGGAACGCTTACATCCTCTGATACGGAACGACTGACATTTTTGCAAAGGTACTGATTCAGTACAAAGGAAATCTCATCATCGGAAAGCCCCGACTCGGATGAGGCGCTTCTTGCTCCGGATGCTTTAAAAGAAACAAGAGCCGCATACATTTCGTCCAACATTTTATTGTGCTCAACTCCCACAGTATCAAGCTGCCGTGCAACTTCAGGACGATCTGTGGTAAGGTTAGCCCACTGCGTAGCATCTTGTGCATTTTCTTTTGATGCACCTACATCATTTGAAAATTTGCAACCGACAAATACAAGTCCGGTTATAATTACCGCACTTATCAATTTTTTCAAATTCATAGTATCCTCCTCACCGCTAAAAGTATTGTTTTATAAACCGTCGCATGCTTTGGTTTAACTATAGTATAAATTACAATAAGAAGCCTGTCAAGCATTTTATTGTATAAATATACAAAAAAATTGCATAAAAATGATGGTTTATGCAATTTATTCTCACAGCAAAACGGCACACAAAGGCGGATTTACGCGGTTTTCTAAAATCTTTCTAACACGGAGTATACCGGAAAACGAAATCCATACTAGAGTCGGGGTAGCGTCCTTTTAATAACTCAATTTTTTTAATTCATCTTGTACTGATTTTAAAAAAGAGCTCGACACAACGCAACGGCGAGCAAACTTACCATGGTATTAAAAGCTTTATTCTCTTATGCGTTGCATTACCGGCTTTAGGCAGTCCCGTGTACTCTGCTGCCGGGATTTAAGACATTCCAAGCGATGTTTAAAAACAAGACATTTTGTAAACGTTTTTAAAACTCAAAGGTCAAGATGTTTTTGCAACATTTTCCAAGCAAAAACATCTTGACCCGTGTTAGGCGGACGGAGGGCGGCGAGCGATTTTTCAAAATCGCGAAGCCGGATCCTTTTTGCGCGCCTAAAATAGCGCAAAAAGAGCCGCAGCGATAGCGGAGCCCGCAGTTCCGCCGGCGGTTTGTAACTACTCGACTCCGGCATGCGGTAAAGTAAGGCCGGCTTTCTGTAAGCTTCAAACCGCAACACCCGAATGTGTGTGTCTTGGAGTTTATAGAGAAAAAACTCCGCAACAGAAGAAAAGACTTGTTTTTTTGACTCATTTTGTCTATAAAAAGAATGTGCACTGAAAGTGTAGGCACGATACAAGTTCACAGAAGCTAAAATTAAAATCTGATTTTGATGGTGGGTTAATCCGTGTTAAAAAATAAACAGTGCCGGTATAAAAATTAGAAGGCGATAATTATTGCTTAAAAAGTTCACTAAATAGATGAGGATGATTGTATGGCGGAAGGGAAAGAACACGATAAGCATATTGCGCAAATTTTTAAGAAAAGTTTTTTGAGTGGTAAATCCGAAAAGCTTTCTGCGATTCAAGATGCGGTGTATCTTTTAATGGACTTAACCATGCGCGATAAAAACAGTAAGCGTGCAAATCGTGCGACAAGGCGTTTGCGGGAATGGAATATTGCCGACATAAACGGTGAAGATATTGCTGCTTTTGAAAGCTCTGCAAGCACGCATCAATACTACGCTCATCTCGGTTGGAACTATGATTATACTGTAGACGGTTTGCATGAACAGGAAAAAACGGCGGAATGGCAGAGCTGGACTCGTGCACAATGTGAAGAATTTAAAACCCATCTGCAAAACTGTCAGCGTCGTTTTATGCTTGGAAAAAGTATTTTATGCAAAACACTGCAAGTCATTTTTCCGCATCTGCCGCCAAGCAGAATAAACGCACTTGCGCGCCTTTGTTATTATACGCATATTTACGGAGACCTTCGCTGGAACAGCAGACTGGATTATTTAATTGATATGCCGCAATTCCGCTCCGGACTCATAGCCGCCGTTGCCGATTTTTACGATGGAACCGGCAAAGAGCGGCAAGGCATTGAAATTACTGCCCGCATAAAACAAGAATTGCCTGACGGACTTGTTTTCACAATTCCGGCAGCGGGCGATGATGCACCGCTTGAAGAGTGGAAGCATTGTATTCCTTTGAATAAAGCTATGGATACGGTCTGGGGTTTGGAGATATGAGTAGCAGTGTAAACAAGTATTGCAATTAGTATACATGCATAGGCTAAACCCGATTTTTTTTGAGCAGGCGCTTCCGATTCTTATCGCATCTTTTCTTCTCTAATAGTTTCGATTAATGTTTTAGACGGTGTAAAAAATAATACGGTGCCATCTGTAAGCTCAATACTCAGATTAAACTCTGGTATTTCAAAAGAGTTCATCAGGGTTTCCATATCTTTTTGCAAAACAATTGTTTGCACCCGTATAAATTTCTGGGAAACATTTCTGTTGAGTGTAGTAATGTTATTACATACAACAGGTTCCTTTCCCGGGATATTAAATTGAGCTGACTGTATGTAGGCGGAAGTGTTATAGTTTAAAGTAAAGTTTGTATAAGAGTCTGATATGTACGCATCGTTTCTTTTCTGATAAGAAAAGTCAATATTTACGGATGAATTCTTGTCTTTTCCAAGCATGATCTCCGGTCGAAGATAATACTTCAAAGCATTGCCGTCAAAGGTCATCACAAGAACTTTGTTGGAATTCTTAAATATAGTACTTGAGGAGCTTACGCAAGAACAAATCATTAAAGGAGAAAACAATAAAAAAAGAAATAAAGAGTGAAAAGAGAATTTCATAGGAACAAAACCAAAGACATAAAGTTATAAAGGATTGCTTAAAACAACAAGTAAATTATTTTTGTTTTAAAAATAATGGCAAGGCACATTACCTTGCCATTATTTCTTAATAAAATCATTCACCTGTGACAACTGTGGTAACAACATGGTACGGAATGACCGGGCTGGCAGGCCAATCGATTCTAACATCGACAGTGCCAACCGTCTTTATTCCGCCATTATTAGCAGCTGCCTGAATACCGCCCTCACCTTTAAGGGGGAGCCCAAACAGCCACTTTTGCTTAGCCTCACCGGTTTTTGGTCCTACTTTACCGGTCGCCCCGGCGATAGGTGCAGTTGTTGAACAGCTTGCCAAAATAAGTCCAACCACAATCAAAATAGGAAAAATTTTTTTCATCCTTACCCTCCGTAGATGTATAGTTTAGATGCATGGATCTATATATACGCTATGGTATATCAATTTTTATCAAATGTCAAGTTTTTATTAAAGTGTCTTTAATCTGTGATAATTTCACCCCTATAAGTTTTCAATGAATATTTCACCCCTATATTTTACCGAGGTGAAATTATTGACTTGTTACACTAAACTGGAGGAATGAAATTATTTATGAGCATTGATCAAATTACACGAGGACATGTTATTGCCAACTGCCTAGAGGGGAGATGTACGGTACAACAGGCTGCGCTTCGATTAAACCTTTCACGAAGACGCGTACAGCAATTAAAAAAGGCGTTCAAAGAAAAGGGTTTAGCAGCAATGCTGCATGGCAACAGTCAGCGTCCCTCTGCAAAGAAGACCTCGAAAGAAATTGAGCAGCGATTACTTGCGCTGCGAAGCGATCCCGCATTGTCAAAAAGCAATTTTTTGCATTTTCATGAAATAGTAACTGAAGAATATCAATTGCAGCTGTCATATTCGACTCTGCGCCGTATTCTGTTATCACATGGAATTTATTCACCAAAGAAAAGACGAACACGAAAGAAGGTGCATAAAACGCGCAATAGAAGAGCTTGCTTCGGAGAGCTGTTGCAAGTGGACGCAACCCCGTTTCCTTGGTTCGGCGGGAAAGAAAAATCCGCATTACATGCTTTTATTGATGATGCACGCGGAATGATTACCGGTCTTTATTTATGCAAAAACGAGTGCCTGCTCGGATATTTAGAAGTTCTGCGGCAGACACTCGAAAATTACGGACTCCCTGCCGCTCTTTATCCGGATAAGTGTAGCGTTTTTTTTGTTAATGCAAAAAAACAGTTATCCATTGAGGAGCAATTACAAGGAACCAAGGAACAAGTAACACAATTCGGCAAAATTATCAAGTACTTAGGAATCGATATGTTCCCGGCTCATTCATCACAAGCAAAAGGACGTGTTGAGCGATTATGGCAAACATTACAAAGCCGACTCCCTGTTGAATTTGCACGACGCGGAATTACAACCATAGAGCAAGCAAACCAATTCTTAAAAGAGTATATCGGTATTTTCAACAAACAGTTTGGTGTTCCTGCCTGCGATTCATATTCAATGTTTGTACCGACGCCAAAAACACTCGATCTTGATAAACTGTTGTCATCGGTTATTACGCGCAAACTTTCAAGCGGCTCTACCATCTCAATCAAAAACCATTTGTTTAAAATTGAGCAGAATAAATTCGGCGCAGGCACAACGGTAAATGTATTGATTTCACAAAAACATGGTATACGCGCTTTAATACATGATGAATTCTATCCGATTGTACCGCTCGATGATATATACCGAACCGATACGGTTGGACGAACCGGAGACCTGCCTCAAGTAGTTATTGACTTGATTTATGAATTCTTACTTAAAGATGCAAAAGCAGGATAACTCGATGTGTTAAGGGGTGCAATTTTCATTGCAAAATTAACCCCCTTTAGGGGTGAAATATTCACTGGTTATTGACATAGTTTTGCCCGCTCATTTTGATAAGGCAGGCAAAAATCGCTTAGTTGTTTTATTTCTTTTTTTCTACTTTCATAAAGGAAGGGGCAAAATCCGACTTTTTTGGCTTAGCATCATCTCCAAAGATGTAGGTGGTCAATTCCTTCGTTATTTGAGTTGCTTTAGTAAAAGCATCTTTTGAAATTTCTATGCCTATTTTTGTTGCATAATCTGCCGCAGCATCTTTGCCACTTTTTTTGTATGTTTGAATCAAATGCTGATCGCGATCCGCCTGTGTTTGTAAAAGCTGTTGTTCATACGAATTCCAGTACGCTCTTACGTTTTTACCATATTTTTCTCTGTTTAGTGCGGATTTAACATTTAAGTCACGCATTGTCCAATAAAAAGATTCCGGTGTATATGTATCGTCAGCAATTTTATATGCAGGAAAGGTATCATTGATATTTCCATAAAAAGGGAGATAGACGGAATGTTCCGCATTCGCCATAGCCATCCATATAATGCCGCCTACTTCTTTTGGTAAATTGTCTTTTAATTGCAAAATATGGCATTCCATAGAGGAAGATACACCGATTGCGCGGACATCTTTGTTTTTAGGAAGATTTGCATTTTTTTCCGTATCTTCATAGCGGTAGCGTTGTAATTCCATAACATCTTTTACGCTGATTTTTTTATCAGGTTTTTGCCATAAGCTGAATACCTTTGTTTTATACGCAATTTTTTTGGATGGGGAGAATTTATATTGACCGCCTCAAATGCGAGCGCGATTATAGTCATCCATAGGTTCCGCATAAGTTTCCGCTATATGGAAAGAGCGGTTTACTTCCTTATAAAAACCTTTTTCTTTTGGCAGATTGATTAAATTTTTTGAGGCGATAACATTTTCTGTATCGGATACATTGATTTCACCAAGAAGAAAACAGTTTGGAATAACTGCATAGCAATTGCTTGGCGCTTTTACCGCCACATATTGATGTCCGGAAAGAATTTCCATATACCAAATATCTTTATCATCGCTGAAGAAGATTATGTTTCCTTCTGCGGCGCCGTGTTCATCTACGATTTTTGCAACACGTTCTACGGTTTCGCGGGCGGTTTTTACATAGGGTAATACAACTGTTGTCAGAGAAGCTTCCGTAAGTCCGGTTTCTACAAGCGGGTCGTGTTTCAGTACGGTTTCGTTAGGAGAGGCAGAGACGGTAGCAGAGATTGCCACTCCATATTCGTTAAAGCCCACTTCATCATAAATCCCTTCTGATTGTTCTGCATCACAAATAGCGGTGTATTTATAACTGATTTTTGGAAGCTTAATTTTAAAACCTGTAGTGTCCTTAAACATTACAGGCGCCGGATTTTCTTTGCGAGGATACACGATAAAGGTTTTGTTATGTGCGCCGCCTAAATCTTCCGTTCTTGCTACGATACGACTTCCATCAACAGTTATGTCTTTACCGGCGATAAAACCGGTACAGGCATAGGAAGGAAGCGCTGCTAAAAAAGTCAACAAAGGTGCTGCCAAAATTGCGGCAAGTCGATTTTTAATATTTTTATTCTCCTTGAATATGTATTTGAAATTATTTTCAATGGTTTTATTATGCTATAGTTTTATCCGTTATTCAAGACAAAACTTAGATAAAGTCCATATGGTTATGTCTAAAAGTAAACCGGAAGATAAGCGAATTAATATAATATTTTGTAATTAACTTCCTGTTATAAAAATCGAGGTATTAACAATAAGGGGCTGCGGATTTAAGCATTCCTATGGTAAACTACCTACCGTTGCGGCTGTGTCGGACTCTTTTTATAATAAATAGAACATTCTGAAATTTTCCGGCAAGAGATAATTACCGAATACGAATTCCCAAAAATTACCACTGCGTGCATCTGTTTTTAACAAGTTTTCCGAATTTTTATCAACACAAGCAACATAAACAATGGTATACTATCAATAAACAGCGACGCACGCGCTCGGTAAATTTTGTTCTGGGAATGTTTATTCACGAAAAAACGAAAGGAGACAGTTATGAAAAAATTGATAAACGCACCTGAAAATATTTTACAAGAAATGGTTGGCGGGCTTGTAAAAGCTCACGGTGATCTTGTTAAAAACATAGCGGATTTACCGGTTATTGTCAGAAAAAACAAAGCCGATAAAGTCTGTCTTGTAAGCGGCGGCGGAAGCGGGCATGAGCCTTCTCATGCAGGTTTTGTCGGAGAAGGTATGCTTGATGCCGCTGTTGCCGGCGAAATCTTTACCTCTCCCAGTGCCGATAAGGTGTATGAAGCGATAAAAGCCGTAGATTCCGGAAAAGGCGTTTTGCTGATAATAAAAAACTACAGCGGAGACGTGATGAACTTTGAAATGGCGGCGGAAATGGCAGAGATGGAAGGCATAAAAGTTGCCAAAGTAATAGTCAATGATGATATCGCGGTGGAAAACAGCACCTACACTGTCGGAAGAAGAGGCATCGCCGGCACCGTGCTCGTGCATAAAATTTTAGGAGCCGCCGCCGAAAAAGGGTATAGCTTGGAAGAATTAGTTGCGCTTGGGAATAAGCTCATACCGAATATAAAAACAATGGGCATGGCGTTAAAACCGGCAACATTACTTTCGACAGGAAAATTAAGCTTTGATATCTCCGATGATGAAGTTGAAATCGGACTCGGCATACACGGAGAGCCCGGAACTCATAAAGAAAAAATAAACACTGCCGATTATTTTGCCGAACTCTTGCTTACAAAAATTTTAGATGAGCATACATTGTCGGCAAATTCCGAAGTTGCCGTTTTGGTAAACGGACTCGGTGATACCACGCTCATCGAGCTCTACATTCTCAATAACAAAATACAGCAAATGCTTGCAGCAAAAAACATTCAGGTTGTTGACACCTTGGTTGGAAACTACATGACCTCTCTTGATATGGGCGGCTTTTCCATAACTCTTTTAAAACTTGATCAAGAAACAAAAGACTTCCTGAAAGCAAAAGCAAACACAATCGCATTCAAAAGATTTTAACAGTAGGAGAATATAACACGGTGAAACCATATGAGATTTTATCTAAGGTCATAGATGTCATTGCTGAAAACAAAGAGTATTTGACGGAGCTTGACAGAGCAATAGGAGATTCCGACCACGGCGTGAATTTAGACAGAGGCTTTCAAAAAATAAAATCCGAATTGACTGCTTACGAAAATATGAATCTTGCCGAAATGGCTAACAAAATAGCGATGACGCTTATCTCGAATGTTGGAGGAGCATCCGGAGCGCTTTACGGAACCGCTTTTATGAAAGCCGGAATGTTTTTAAAAACTCAAACGGAAATAAATGATGTGGTTATAGCCGAAGCGCTCAACCAAATGATAGCCGGTATCAAAAGCAGGGGCAAGGCGGAGCGCGGAGAAAAAACCATGCTCGACACGCTCATACCCGTATACGAGTTTGTAAAAGCCGCTGCGGACAAAGGAGATTCGTTACTAGATACAGCAGATGAAATAGCGGAGATTGCGAAAAAATCTATGGAGGCAACCAAGGATATCAAAGCAACAAAGGGTAGAGCAAGTTATCTTGGAGAAAGAAGCATCGGACATATAGATCCGGGCGCCTATTCTTCGTATCTGATAATTAAAACGATATGTGAAAACATACGATAAAAGGAAACCATGGTAGGAATTGTAGTAGTATCCCACAGTAAAAATTTAGCTGACGAAATAATTACGCTTGCAAGAGAAATGAAACAAAATGATTTTCCTTTATTAAACGGGAGCGGAATTGACGGGGAACATTTTGGCTCCGACCCTATGATAATTAAAGAAACCATCGAAAAAGCGTATTTAGACGGCGGCGTTATTATCTTCGTCGATTTGGGAAGCTCAATTTTAAACACCGAAATGGCTATAGACTTTATAGACGAGGCGGCATTTGATACATCAAAAATTAAAATAGCGGACGCACCTATCGTTGAAGGACTTATCGCCGCCGTTCCCATAAATGACGAAAAAGCTACAGCCGAAGACATTCTAACCGAGATGGAAGATTTCAAAAACTTTTCTAAGGTGAAGTGAGCTGGGCATTAGAATCTGATAATTTTTAGCAGCGAAAGAGCGGCTAAAATTCTGATCACAATTTATAGTATCCACAGGGCATTGCGGACTGCAGTTTATTCCTTGAGTTCAGCTTTGTATTTGTCGCCCTAAACGTACCGCTTCACAAGCCGATGTTTCTTTGTGCTGAATTCCTGTATAGCATTTTTTTAATAACTTAATACGGTTTACTGTATTTTATACAAATCATCAAAAATTTTATTAAAGAAGAGTCTGACCCGACGGTTTGGTTTTGACGTCCGTGTCAAAACCAAACCACGAGTTTTAAAGCTTTGCAAGCGTTTTGCTTTAAAACATCGTTTCTGTTTGGAACCACTGCCATCCGTGGCAGTTCTGTTTTTGCCGTCCTTGGCAAAATTATACCTGTGAGTTTGAAAACTCCGAGTATGCTGTGGTAGTTTTCAAACTCAATTCTGTTTGGAACCACGGGCGTCCGCGCCCGTTCTGAGTTTTGACGTCCGTGCCAAAACCAAACCACGAGTTTTAAAGCTTTGCAATCTGTCTTGCTTTAAAACATCGTTTCTGTTTGGAACTACGGGCATACATGGCAGTTCTGACTGCTATTTTACTTGATAAACTTTTTGCAGCTGTCCTGCGAGTTTAAAAGCTTCAATTTTACAGTTTTGTGTTGATGCTTTTAAACATCGTTGTTGCTTGAAAGTGCAACGGCACGGTATACGCAAAACCCTCTGTTAATCACACGTGTATAAAGTGTGCTTCAAGTTTTGGAAGGAAGATTTTTGCCGCTTTTACCGAAATTTCCGCGTTTAGTTCAAGCGGTTCTTTCACAGTGATGTCAGCCTCGTATGCAAGTGCGGGGATAATGATATGAGCCTTATTGCCAACAGTTTCCAGAACGATAGCGCGAAAAATTTTATCTGGGTTATCTAAAAGGTAGACAAGCGTCCAATGTTTTTTTGAACAGCGTTCGGCAAGAATTGCGTTACGCGTTGCCGCATCGGCAGCTCCTATACGAAGAACAAGATCGTCGGCGGGCATAAGCGGTTTGCCGTCTATAAACCGCAAAAGTTGTTGATGACAGACAAGGTCACCGTACCGGCGCAGGGGGCTGGTAACCTGACTGTATAAAGCAATCCCGAGCGCTGCATGAATGGACGGAATGGTGCCGACATTACGTGGCTTCATTGCACGCCGTTTTTTATATTCGCCGGCAAGTCCCTCGGGAAGTTTTTTCGGTAGCTCGGGAAACGGCTGGCTGATATACTGAAAGGGAATAGCATTTTTAAAAGCAAAACGGGCAGCCGCTTCTCCGGCGAGGAGCATCATTTCCCGCACCATATCCATTGATTCGAATTTTTGCGCCTCTTGTATATGCACGGTTTTATCTTTGTCTACCGAGATATACACTTCGGGCATTTCTATACTGACAGCTCCGGCGGCATGCCTTCGTTCGGTGTTTCGCCGAGCTATTTCAAAAAGCGGTTTTAAGGCGGCATCATCTTTTTTCTCCTCCGCTTGCCGGTAAGTCATACGCGTTACTGCAATTTTAGTGCGCTCGATGCCGACGGAAATTATTTCTCCTTCGTTATTAATTCCGATTTTAAACGAGAGGGCACAGGAAAAAGGCGTTAAACCGAGCGCAAAGTATTCGATAGCTTTTTCGCCGAGCATTCGCGAAGCCCCTTCGGGCGCATAGAGTGTGGCACCTCTGCCGCGTGCATCGATATCGCTTTTAGTGTCCGGCTCAATGGTATCCGCAGGATTTGCAACATGAATCCAAAGATATTTGCCGTCAAAGCTGATTGCATCATCAGGATCGGTGCTGCCTTCATTATCAATGGCAAAGGCGGGGATGCCGCTTAAATCGGTGATATTTTCCGCTCTTTTTAAAGGAGGAATGTCAATTTTTGAAGAATACAGCGAATGATCAAAGCGGGCGGGATAAGGATTTTTTTGTGCAGTCCAAAAACCTGTTTTCAGCAAAACCGTATGAGCGGATTCCGGAGTTTCAGCTATTTTTGCCTCTTTCAAATATTTTGATTGTTCTGTTTTTCCGAGTGCAAGAGCTTCAATCTCTTGTAAAAAAGGCGCATAGGTTTCGCAATCAAAGACTGCAATCTCTTTCCCCTGCAAAGCTTTTTTTAATGCAAGTACAAACTGCCTTTTCAATTCTTCCGCCGCATTTTTTTCGTTTTGTTTTTTGGTAAGTGCCTCAAGCTCTTCTTTACTGCGTATTTTCACGGGCTCGTTCGGCGCGGTGCAAACAAACAACGGATTGGAAAGCGTTGCATCCCATACTGCCCATGCGGCGGATGCCGGATACTCACCCCAAACAAGCTCCGCAAACTCAAAAAATGATTCAGACTCGACCTCAAAAAACTCAAGGGCATCTTCAATATTTCCGGAAGGGAGCGGTGCGGAAAGAAGCTCTTTCAAAGAATTTACCGTTCCCGCATGCAAAAGATTCATATCTTTTTCTCGCACTCTTTTAGTTCCGTTTTCGGTTTCGATTTCAAACTTATCAGCCTGCTCATCGATAATCAATGCAGGCCTGTTTTTGTATAAGACAGGATTTCCTTTTTTCATATTTGACTCAACTATTTGTTACTCGAGCGTAACTGTTTGTATAATGTTTTCGCAATAAAGTACCGCAAGGGTGTTCCCGTTAAAAAAGTATACATCCTTATCCGCACAATGATATACAGGCTTTCCGTAAAAAGCTTCAAAACTTGCCCTTGTGTCGCCGGTGCGAACATCTCCCGGCAAACTCACCGGAGATTCCCGCTCCACCGCAATCCCGAATATTTGCTCAACACTATCATAGGTTGAAAGATACACTTGTACATTCAGATTTGCATACACCCATCGCTCTACCGCAAAATTATATATAATAGAAGAAGGTTTTCCCCAATGCTCAAGGAGTTTATCGGTGTTATCTTTCAGCTTAATGTTTCGTAAAACAAACGGCTGTCCTTGTGTTTTCGGATACAGCATCGCCTTCATCTCTTCCCGTATTTTTTCCGCTTTTACCGTCTCTCCAAGCCCGAGCAACATTTGTGCATAATTATAACTGATAAGACGCATATCCGTTTCTTTCGGCATGGAAACTTCCATCTGCTCACGAGAATTTGTACTGCCGCTTTGTGCATTCAGTTTTTGCATAATCGCTAAAGCTTCAGTGTATGAGGTACCGCTATAATATAACATAGTTGCAAAATTTGCCCGTGCGGTAAGGCTGTCGGAATCTTTTTCAAAACCGGCGGCATTCTTCGCTAACCGCAAAGCGAGGGCAGCTTTTTCGGAAGATTCAAACAAAAGTCGTGCATAAGCGCTTTGCATTCCGTATTCGGGCATATCGGCAAGATATGTTTGATACGCATTAACCGCAGCATCATAATACCCTCTACTTCCGGCAACGGCTTTTCGTGTCGTTGTCTTAAATTTCATCTGTGCATTTTTACCGGCTGCTGCCAAATTCTCATACAGAGAACGCAGTGTTTTTGCGTCGTTGCAGGCAAGCGGCAAAAAATGAGCGAGCTCCAAATCTTTTACTGAAAGAGAATTAAGCCAAGCTTTATGGAGGGCAAGAGCTTGCAACCGTTCAAAATAAATATTGTGAGGGAAACGCTTTACCAAACCTTGTATTGTCTGTACCGCATCGGCAGTTCCGATATTTGTTTGCAAAGCAAAAAGAATATCGGAAAGATCTTCGGCTAAGAAAAAAACAGAACTTGTATGTAAAGCGGTCAATCGATCAGGTATATTTTGCTGCTCATAAAAGGAAGAAAAAAACTCTGCATTATATGAATCTGTTTGAATATCTTGCAAACGCTCTAACCACGTAACAAAAAGCGAAGGTGAATATCCCGCAAGTTGCAATAAAGCTTGTGTAAGCCTGTCCGAATATTCCTGCACGGCGGGCGCATGCACGGCATATACCGACGGACGTTCAAAGTGAAATGCAAAACGCGCAAGCGCATCAGCTAAAATAGGTGCAATAAAACGCTCTCTTTCACTATTAAAATTACGTGCAAGGCGAGGTGTGGACATTACCGCCTGAAATAACACTGTGTCCGCATAATCCAACAACCCGGTAGTAAACACAATTGTTCCGTCAGGATACACCGCGCACCGAGCTTGCGGCGCATTAGAAATAATACAACGCATATCGCCTCGATACAACTCGGTTCGTCTAATTAACATGCACATTGTTGTCTGAAGCGCCTCATACCAATCACCGATTGAATCCGCCGGCACCTCATTTTGCAAGGCTTCATCAATCTCCTTTTGATACAACCGCTTATGCGCCTCATCCTTCGGGCTTGCCCCATAAAGCAAAATCATCGCAAAAACCGCAACAAAAAAACATACAAGCTTTTTCTTCATTGTACAAAAATACCACAAAAAAAGAATAAACTCAATCTCGCTTTATTCGTAAACACTTGCACACGCACGCTATTACCGTTTATCTTCTTTATTCATAAAAAGAGTCCGACACAACGGTTTAGTTTTTGACGTCCTTGTCAAAAACTAAACCACGAGTTTTGAAGCTTTGCAAATAGTTTTGCTCTAAAACATCGTTGCTGTTTGGAACCACGGGCGTCCGTGCCCGTTCTGAGTTTTGCCGTCCGTGGCAAAACCAAACCTTGCGAGTTTTAAAGCTTTGCAAATAGTTTTGCTCTAAAACATCGTTGCTGTTTGGAACCACGGGCGTCCGTGCCCGTTCTGAGTTTTGCCGTCCTTGGCAAAACCAAACCTTGCGAGTTTTAAAGCTTTGCAAATAGTTTTGCTTTAAAACATCGTTGCTGCTTGGAATCACGGGCGTCCGTTGCGGTTCTGAGCTTGACAACGGTGGGCAAACTTACCATAGGGCGAAGTTTTGAAAATTTACTGTAACTTCGCCTACGAGTTTTAAAGCTTTAATTTTACAGTTTTATATTGATGCTTTAAAACATCGTTTAGAATTTTGCAACGGTGAGCAATTTACCATCCGTAAAGATTTCGGTTAAAGTGCCGGCACCGTCCGTTTTAAAGCTGTAAAGCGGGGTAAGTGCCGCGGTGATACTTGCATTCTCGTTAAAGATATGTTCGCCGTTTAAAGCTTCGCTTGCAGACTCCAATTTCCAAGAATTAAGTTTGTAACCACTTTTTTTACGTTCAGCTTTATTTCGGCAATTTCTTTTACATTTCTGTTTGTTTTTACGGTAAGAATAACCGTGTCAGGCTCGCGTGAGGAATTACAACTTGTACAAATGGCAAGCAGCAAAAACACCGTCATGGCGATAACCGCCGCTTTTTTCATCATTGTTTTCATTAGTATTCCCCCGCCTTCGGTTTTGAGTTTCGCTCGATTAGTACGGTGTTACCTTGCCGCCAAAGTTACACGGCTCCTCCGTTACCAAGCTTACTTTTGCTTTAGGAACCCTTACTTCCTTACAGGTATAATTGTAAACTTTACCTTCAGAATTCGATTCGCTGTCTTCGGCATTATTGGATGAGTCCATATACATTTCATTGCCAAAAGCATCTTCTCCAATCGCTTCAATGCTTTTAGGCAAAGTAATAATCGCATTTGTGCAGCCGAAAAATGCTCTGATTGCGATTGTCTTTAGCTCGGTGCACTTTGAAAGGTTTATATCCGGTATGCTTTCACAGTAAGCAAAAACCTCTTCTCCCATTTCAGCAAGGTTTGCCGGCAATGCAAGCATACCTATCCCGTTGCAATCGGAAAAAGCTCCGTCCCCGATTTTTTCGAGCTTACCGCAGCGTGAAAGGTCAAGGCTTTTTATATTCCGGCAGAGGATAAAAGCGTAATTGTCAATAAGAACGAGCGTCTTTGGCAGTTTAAGCTCCTGTATGCTTTCAGCACCTCTAAAAGCATTTTTCCCGATACCGATAATTTTTTCCTTGCCTATTTTATCCGGAATTACAAGTTTTACCGGAGGTGTGCCCTTATACCCGGTAATAAGCCCCTTCCCGTCTGTCTCAAAATTACCATCGGTCGAACTTTTTTGAGCAAACCCAAAACTTCCTCCAAGCAGCAAAAACACCGTCATGGCAATAACCGCCGCTTTTTTTATCATTGTTTTAATTGTTTTCACCTCTTATTTTACAATTTTTGTTTTAAAAATTTTAGCTTACACACCGTACATGATAACGCAGTATTATGCAGAAAACAAGGACTCTGATGAGGAAATTTTAAAAAATTCTAAGCGGTGCGGTTTTACGCTTTTAAATACTCAAACGTTTTTTCGGCTTCAGACTCGGTAAAGGGGTTTTGCGAAATTATTTTACCGTCTTCCATAAGGAGGAGTTCGTCGGCAACGAGGCTTAAAAACTCAAAGTCATGGCTGATAATAAGGATGAGTTTTTCAGGGCTGCGGATTGAGTTAATAAGCTCAGCGGTTTCTTTCATGTGAAAATAATCCATGCCGGATGTCGGCTCATCAAAGATGAGGATGCGCGCTCCCGAGCTTACGGCGGCTCCAATTGAAACACGCTGTTTTTGTCCTCCCGATAAGCTTAAAGGATGGCGGTCTTTTAATTCCGTAAGGCAGAGCGCAGAAAGAATTTGTTCAATATCAATTGAGCTATCGGTTTTGTTTTTGCCGAGTTCCAGCTCATCGGCGACGCTTTCTGTAAAAAGCTGATAGCCGACATCCTGCATTACAATATACGAAAAGGTGAGCCGCTTTTTGGCTGAAAGTTTTTTAGAGCTGAGCTTTTTAGATTCGGACGTTTTTGAAGTGCAAGTTTTATCGCTAAAAAACACCGCATCTTTATTTCCCTTTGTTAAGCCTGCAAGGCAATGCGCAAAGGTGGTTTTCCCCTGCCCGCTTTTTCCCGCAAGGGCGATAACCTTTCCGAATTCAAGCTTGAGGTTTTCAATTTCAATAGTGTTAATTTTTTCTTTTGGAAATCGGTATCTAAGGTTCTTGATGTAAAGCTCAGTACAAAGCTCTGTGTTTTTGTCATTCAGGTTTTTTTCGCTGCCTTCGTCGCTGCCGTTTTCGAAAGTTTCGGTTTTATGGTTTTTCGGTTTGCAAAAAACATTGGATTCAAAGTTAATAGGACGCAGCAATAATTGTTTTCGCTCATCTTCCGTAAGTGAGGAAAATTCATTTGCGGAAAAAGTTTGCGCAATTTTTCCGTCTTTAATAATGAGAGCTCTATCGATTACGTCTTTTAAAAAGTACAACCGATGCTCGCTGATAATCAATGTTTTTCCCGCCTCTTTTAGCCGCTTTAAAACGGCAGCTATTTTTTCAATATAAGAGACGTCCAAATTGGAAGTTGGCTCATCAAAGAGTAAAATATCGGTATCGGAGGCGAGGGCTGATGCAATTGCTATCATTTGTTTTTCGCCGCCTGAAAGCTGAAAAATACTGCGGTCAAGTAAATGTTTTATACCCAAAAAATTTGAAACCTCTGTGAGCCGCTCGTGCATTTTTTCAAAAGGGGTTCCCATATTCTCAAGAAAAAAAACTATTTCCGAAGTGGTGTCCAAATTAAAAAACTGCGATTTAGGGTTTTGTAAAACTGTTGAAGCTTTTTTTGAAATTTCGTAAATGGGCTTATCCGAAACATTTTCTCCGCATATTTTTATTTCACCTGAAAAACTGCCGGCATGATAATGAGGGATGAGCCCGTTCATAAGCCGCAAGATTGTTGTTTTGCCGCAGCCGCTTATGCCGGTTAAAAGAATGCACTCCCCCCTTTCAACTTGAAGCGAAACATTGTTTATTACCGCAGCGTCTTGCACTCCGTTTTCATACTGAAACGAAACATTTCTAATTTCCACAATTTTTTCTGCCTTATCTTTTTCTACCATAGCCCTACCCTTGTTCCGATTACTAAAACAAAACCCGCAACAATATACATGGAAATAAATACATCCGCACTTGAAAACTTGGCAGACTTGTATCGTACTTTTTCGCAACCCGCATCTACGCCTTTTATATGCGCCGATGCGGCAAGCTCGTCCCCAATTCGGGATGCGGATGCTAAAAGCGGCACCATCACATATTCAAGCATTAAAAGCGGTTTTTGAATAACATGAGAGGCATTCAAGCCGATGCCGCGCATTTTCATTGCATTTTTAATATGGGTGTATTCTTCGCTTAAAGTCGGGAAAAACCGCAGCATCACCGAAATTGTAATAACCAATGATTGCGGCAATTTCAGTTTTTCCAATGCGCTCATCAAAAGCCCTACCGGCGTTGAATCTATTAAATACTTTCCCGCAACAATCGGAAGCATGAATCGGCGAATCATAAAAGTAATCTGAAAAATAACATTCGAAACAAAACCATTGGTTACCGGCAAAAATGAAAGACAAACCAGTATTAAAAAAAACAGCATAAGCTTTATTGCCGATTTTACCTGTCCGTTTGTAAAAAATAAAAACGCCAATAAAAGCATGTTTAATACTTCAACATAAAGCGGAACCATAACGGTTATGGACAGCCCCATGCAAAAAGTTAAAAATAATTTTGTTCGCGGATCAAGTACAATTTTTTTCATTTATGTTCTTCCATTGGGTTGCCTGTATTGCCGGCATTTTTATTACCAAAACCCTTATTGCCGCCGTGTAAAAGGCCCCTAACTGACGGAATGCAGCGGTTAACGCGTTTGCAATAATCTTGATACTCTTCGCCGTACTGCTGTAAAAGCCATTTTTCTTCCGTGTATTTCATTAGAAGAGTAAGATACAAGAAAAAAATCGGCGGCAAGAGCAAAAGATACCAATTGCAAAACAAAAGCAGCACACCCGTGCACACAAATAAAAATGCCGAATAAATAGGATTACGCACAATGCGATACACGCCGTCCGTTACCAATTTGTTCGCAATAATATTTGCATCAATCTTTGAAAAAAATACCGCCGCAATCCAAAGTGCGATTCCAATCCCGATAAAACAAATCCCGGCAATTACGCACGGCACTATAAGCGGTATTTTTCCTCCGGCAATAATCCCTAAACAAGTGAAAAGGCCGCCTGCCGCTGTAATAAGTATAATACTTATTACATAAAGCGGCCCGACACCAAGTAATGGTAAGTGATTTTTTTGCATCTGTTTTATACAAGACCTGCTTTTTGAAAATGCTTTTTTAAAACCTTTGCACCTAAAAGTCCGCCGAGTATCCCGCCAATACATGAGGTAACGTAAAGCATGGGAATAACCCATATCGGAAGACTTGTAAGCTGGATTGCATATTCGGTGCCCATCATTTTTTCGGTTAAGGCATAGTATTGATCTTTTAAAATAAAAATTTGCCAAAAAGGTCCTACGAACCACAACGACATAATGGCGTAACCTGCAATGCTACCCTTAATTGTTTTATACCCTAAAAACTTGCGCACCAACTCCGCAATCGCCGCAACAATGAGTGAGTGTATTGCTACAACAGGCGTATGACCCAACACTGTTGTTAAAACACCGGGCAATGCGGCAAAAATAAAAAGACCAAATGGCTTTTGTATTTTTGCAAGCAAAAACATGCCGAGAATTCCTAAAACTAAACTCGCCGTAAAAGGATAAGCCAAATATGTTACAACTAAAATTCCCAGCGGAGTGCCAACAATAAATAATGCAACAAAATAAATTACTGTAAATATTCCGATATTTACAAAATCCTTTAACACAAGACCTGTTTTTTCAACAGGTTTATTGTTCTGTAAATTTGTTTCTTCCATAAAATAAAGTTCCTCCGATGCTTATGTTAACTATAGTTTACATGAGTGTCAAGAAGAGAGTGTGTGCTTGTATTAAAAAATTCACCTTTTATTTTCTTTAATTGTTTAACGCTCTCTACTTATATCCGACAAGAGCATCAATAATATCGGTGGAGCTGAGGTTCTAAACAAAAATCGATGCATTAAAAGCATAATTTTTTTCAAGTGCGTGTAAAACTCGTAGGTTGATTTTTGACATGGATAGCAAAATCAGCCGGTACGGACGACTGCGATTGTTTACGCAGCTGTAACGGTTTGCCTGCCTTTATCAAAGAATGCAGGGGAAATGAGATGACTTAAAAATCTATTTGAGATTTCAAAAGAATATTACGCTGTCAAACTGCTGCGCTCATTTTGAGCATGTTTTTTTTACTGTGCCGGACTAAAGACAAAACAGACATTTTAGGGTAGAATAATTTTGACTGTATGCGATACGCGGAATAAAGCTAGTATAGCGTTTTGTAATTAACTTCCTGTTATAAAAATTGGAGTATCAACAATAAGAGGCTGCGGATTTAAGCATTACTATGGTAAATTGCTCACCGTTGCGCCGTGTCGGACTCTTTTTTATAAAATTTTTGACGATTCAAATAAGATGTACTAAGAACAGATTAAATTATTAAAAAACGTTATAGTAGTTTGCTCTAACCACAGCATACATGGAGGAAAAATAAGTATGAAAAACAGAACGGTTCCTTTTTTTAAGCCCTCATTTACAACCGAAGAAGAAGAGGCGGTTTGCCGCGTGTTGCGCTCGGGCTGGCTTACAACGGCAAAAGAAGCGCTTGATTTTGAAAAAGAATTCGCGGATTTTGTCGGGGCAAAGCATGCGCTTGCGGTGAATTCAGCGACAAGCGGGCTGCTTCTTTCCATGCATGCGGCGGGTATTACCGCAGGCACAAAAATATTGACCAGCCCTTATACTTTTATATCCACCGCGACAACTGCCTTGCATCTTGGCGGCGGTATTGTGTATGCGGATATTGAACCGGATTCGTATAATATCAGCCCCGAACAAATAGAAGAAAAGCTCAAACGTGACCCGCAGATAAAAGCGATTGTGCCTATTCATATTGCGGGGAATGTGTGTAATATGCGGGAAATAAATCGGCTTGCCAAGCAGTACGGGGTTGCCGTAATAGAAGATGCCGCTCATTCATTTCCTTCAAAGACAGCGCAGGGTTATGCCGGTACCTTAGGCACTCTGGGCGTTTTTTCCTTTTATGCAACCAAGACTATAACTACCGGAGAGGGGGGCATGGTGTGTACAAATGATGATGCACTTGCAAAAAGAATCTCGGTGCTTCGCTCTCACGGTATTAACCGGACAATTTGGGATCGCTATACGGATAGCAAAGCTTCTTGGGTGTATGATGTGAGCGACCTTGGTTGGAAGTGTAATCTTCCCGATATTCTTGCCGCAATTGGCAGAGTGCAGTTGCGGAAAGCGGAAAGTTTTTTCCAAAAGCGAAAAGCTATTGCCGAACAATTCAACAAAGCTTTTTCTCAATATGATTTTTTGCAAACGCCGCCCGACGGGGACGGAAACGCATGGCATTTATATCTTTTGCGCCTTGTGCCTGAAAAAATTTCCGTAACGCGGGAAGCTTTTGCGCAAGCTTTGCAGGAAAAAGGCTTGGGGATTTCGGTTCATTTTATACCTCATTTTGAATTTACCTATATAAAAGAACAGCTCGGCGTGCAGGCAAAAGACTTCCCGCAGGCGGCGGCAAAATACGCAAATACCATAACCTTGCCGTTTTGGCCTGATATGAGCGATGAAGATATTGCCTATGTGATTGATACGGTTATTCAAACAGGAAAGGAATTTGCGCGATAATGTTCCGTTCGATTCTTATACGATTTTTTACTATTGTTTACTCTTTTAGTATTGCTCACTCTTAAGGAAGAAAAATGAAAAAGTTTGTTTCCGATATTCATTTTGAAAACGAGTATTTTTCTCTGCTTATCAGATCTCCTATAGCGGAAGGAGTGTTGCTCGGCATTGATGTGCCGGAATTGCCTGAAAACTGTTTTTTTTATTCGGCGAAAGATGTTCCCGGAATCAATAAAATTGAAGTTTTCGGTTCTTCTATTCCCATATTCGCGGGGCCGGAGCTTAATTATAAAGGAGAGTCGATAGGAATTCTTGTCGGGAATAATCTTAAAACTTTGTACGATGTTTCAAAACAATTTGTTATTCGTGCACAAAGTACGCCAACCGAAGAATTTGAAAAACCGATAGACTTTTTTGATTATCCGAAATTTGCCCATGAAAGCCGTTCATACAATAATGCTGACGGAATCCTGGATTCTGCGGATACAATAATATACTCTTCTACCGTATTTGAACCGCAATATCATTATTTTGCAGAACTGCCGATTGTCAAAGCTTGTCCCGGCAATAAAACACTCTCAGTATATGCAAGTTCTCAGTGGGCTGCTCATGTAAAAAAGTCTGTGAGCGAAGCTCTTAAAATGCCCGAAAAAAATATAGACTTTTTTTCACAAGCCGAAGGAGAAGCTCTGGATGGAAAAATCTGGTTTCCAAGCTTAATGGCGGCTCAAGTTGCAGTTGCCGCGTGGCTATCGGGGAAGCCTGTTAGCTTAGGTCTTTCTTTAAAAGAGTATTATGCATTTGCCCCCAAAACTCCAAAAATAATTATCCAACATAAAACCGCTCTTTCAAAAAACAATGAGATCGAGGCCATGCGCACCTTTATACTGATAGAGGCGGGTGCGTATAGTCCGTTGATAAAAATAATGATTTCACAGATGCTTGCTGCTGCAAATGCCGACTATTTTATTCCCGCCTATACTATAGAAGCCATTGCGGTAAAATCAAACGACGGGATGACTGATATTTTTAACGGCTGGGGCGGTGCGTATGTAAACAATGCGCTGGAAAAACATATCAACGAAATCTGTTCTCAGCTCAATGTGATGCCTGATGAATGGCGACTAAAAAACATGCAACATGCAGCTGTCAAACAATATCAAAATGCCAAAGCGAGTGCCGCTTCTGTTTTTTCCGACCTTCTAAAAACAGTATGTCAAAACTCCGATTTTTATCGAAAATACAATGTGTATAATTTTTTAAATTCTAAACGAGAAAAAAGGGATCCTCATGCTTGGAGAGGAACGGGTATTGCAATAGGGTTTCAATATAACGGAGTACAAGCGATTATCGATGAAGGCTTTACCTATGCAGTAGAAATAACCTTAGATACAAATAGTAAAATATACGTAAAAACCGATACTATTTCCGAAACAATGCAAAAAATTCTTAAAAAAGATATTGCAAAAAAATTGAGTGTTGAAGAAAATACTATTGTTTTTGAAGAAAAAGAAGCCTCTGCCGCTTCATTGATGACCGCTTCTGCGGAAATAATTATTATTCCCGACCTTATCGACAAATGTGTAAAAACAATTCAAGGACAGCGTTTTAGAAAACCTTTACCGATAACCGTACAAAAAAGATACAGAAAACCGCGTCGCGCAAAAACAAAAGACCAGGCGAAAGATGAGTCCTTTCTTTCAAAAACACCTGCAGCCTGTGCAATAGAACTCGAAATGGATCCTGTGTGCCAAGACATACAAGTAAAGGGAGTTTGGCTTGCTTGTATGCCCGGCGCGCTATATTCAAAACGGGCTGCTTTAACGGAAATTCATAAAAATATAATCACAGCGCTTTCAAAAGTGAATTCCGAAATTATTAGAAAAAAGACAGGAGTTATGCAAAACAATTCTATTATAAATGCAAAGGATATTCCGCCAATACATATTTACTTGCTTGAAAGTCAAAGCAAACCGCTTGGGACAAATATGATTGCCGAAGGAATTATTCATGCAGCCTATCTTTCCGCTCTAAGCCAAGTTTTAATAAATACGGAAAATCACTTAATAATCGCTCCGTCGCTTACGTCAAATGCTGACAACAACGAGCCGCTGGAGGAAACGGAAAATGAGAATTAACTTTAAACTAAACGGAACAGAAATTCAAATGGATGCGAATCCGCATGAGCGGCTTTCAGATGTCTTGCGGCGAGAGTTTAATATTCTATCGGTGAAAGAATCATATCCGTACGGAGAAAACGGTTCTTCCACAATTATACTTGACGGAAAAGCCGTTCCCGCTTGCATGGTTCCCATTTTTTTAGCGGCGAACACGGAAATTATTACCCTGGAATACTTTCAAACACAAAATGAATATAAAGAGATTATAAATGCTTTTAAACAAGCCGGTGTTTCTCTTTGCGGATATTGCAACACCGGAAAAATTCTTACCATTTATACCTTACTACAACAAAATGCGTATCCAAGCGAAGAGGAAATAAAAGATGCGCTTTCAGGCATTGTCTGCAGATGCACATGCATGGATGATATTATCTCTGCAGTTAAAAGAATAAAACCGCAACGCAAAAAGAGATGAAAAATATGGACAAAACTTCAACAATCTACCTGCCGCGAACAATGGCGGAACTTCAAAGCATTATTAAAAATATTTCTAACATACACGCAATTGGCGGCGGAACTGAATTTTTACGTAAACAATATCGAAAAAACCTCTATTTCCCTGAAAGAATTGCGGTATTAAAAAACATCCCCGAGTTGAAATCAATTTCTAAAACGGAAAGAACAATTGACTTTGGGGCAGCCGCTTCTCTGCAATCAATTGTTGATTTGGGAGAGAAAAACATTCCGCAAGCGCTTTACGAGGCGCTTATATACTGTGCAAACCCTGCTATCAGAAACTTAGCCACAATTGGCGGCAATATTGCAAAACTGCGGCCACAATCCTCTACGCTCGCAGTTCTTGCATCTTTAGATGCAAAAATTGAAATACGCACGGCTGCCGAAACTCTCTGGCTACCGATTATTCGTTTTGCAGACCCAAAGTTCACCGATTTGCGATCAAAAAATCACATTATTACCAAAATTCGTATTTCATCCGAGCCTTGGGACTATGTATTTTATAAAAGGATTGGTGGAACTGTCATTTCAAAGAACTCCGCATCTTTTATCTTCCTTGTTCGCCTCCAAAAAAATATTATATACGAAATGCGGCTTATTTTTTCAAATAATAAATTTATTAAAAACAAAGAGTTCAACAATCTTTTTATCGGAAGAACGGTTCCTATTTCCGAAAGAGACATCACCGTACTTATTGAAAAATGCACAGAGTTTTTTCCGGAAAATACTTTTCAAAACAATTATTTAAAAAACTGCTTTTTCAACCTCATTGAAGATTGTTTGTATAAATTAATCTAGACTTGCGATACAATATAATAAAAAGAGTCCAACGGTTTGGTTTTGACGTCCATGTCAAAACCAAACTTGCGAGTTTTAAAGCTTTGTAAATTACTTTGCTTTAAAACGTCGCTGCTGCGTGGAACCACCGCCGTCCGTGGCGGTTCTGAGTTTTTGACGTCCATGTCAAAAACTAAACCTGCGAGTTTTAAAGCTTTACAAATAGTCTTGCTTTAAAACGTCGTTTCTGTTTGGAACCACGGGCGTCCGTGCCCGTTCTGATTTTTGCCATCCGTGGCAAAATGAAACCTATGAGTTTGAAAACTCCTATTTATATAGCTGTGGTAGTTTTCAAACTCAATTCTGCTTGGAACCACGGGCATCCGTGCCCGTTCTGAATGTAATGTTTGCTATTCCTGTTTACAGTGGCTGCGAGTTTAAAAGCTTCAATTTTATAATTTTGTATTGATGCTTTTGAACATCGTTTGAATTTGTTCTGATTTTGACAACGGTGAGCAATTTACCACAGTAATAGGCATAGACACGGCTTTTACCTGAAATACTTTTTTACCCTAAGCGAGTTACACACGGTAAGAAGCGCCAAACCAATATCGGCGAAAACTATAAGCCCAAAGCCCCACAATGCCGATTGCTCCCTGCTCTCCTTTGAATGCCTTTTTTACCTGCTGTGCGCACCTGCGAGTTTTAAAAGCACTTTAAAACGGAATAATATAATTGTTACCTACGGCTTAATCTTCATACGCTATCGGAATAACCATTCTATCTTTTGAAAGAATCGTTGCGGGAAAAACTTCTTGTGCATCCTTTAATATCTTTTTTAACTCATAGTCGGTGTAGCGCGGACTATAATGAATAAGCGCCATTTTTTTGACTTCCGCATCTTTGGCAATTTTTGCAGCCTGCGTGCAGGTCATATGCTTTTTTTCGGCAGCATCTTTTTCCATGCCTTTTTCAAACATTCCCTCACAGACAAAAAAATCCGAATGCTTTACCTCTTCTGCAATTGACGGCAAATACTTTGTATCCGTAACAAAACTGAACTTTCTGCCTTTGCGCGCCGCTCCCATTACCTGAGCTGGCGATACTTCTTTGCCATCCGCGGAAAGCACCGTTTCGCCGGATTGCAACTTTGACCATAACGGCCCGCAGGGGACATTCAGTTGCTGTGCCGCCTCGGGATTAAAAATTCCCGGACGCGGGAATTCCTCAAGCGTATATCCTAAACAAGGTTTCGTATGGTCAAGCCAAAATGCGCGCACATGAAAATCTTCCTGCTCGTACACAACACCCGGCTCGGTAATCTCTTTTATAATAATTTCATAATTGATATACATATCCAACACACGGCGGCTTGTTTCAACATACTCCGCAATTTTCGGCGGACCGATAATATACAACGGATCATCCCGGTCTACTTGCGACGACAGCATAAGCAAGCCGGGCAAACCGGTTACATGATCTGCATGAGTGTGGCTGATAAAAATAACATTGATTTTTTTCCACCGAAGATTAAGCCGCCGCAAAGAAACTTGTGTTCCCTCTCCCGCGTCAAACAAAAAAAGGTCGCCCTCGCGACGTAACAACACCGATGTAAGATGCCTATATGGCAAAGGCATCATACCACCGCAACCTAAAATAAAAGCTTCAAGATTCATTCGGCTTTACTATACCTAAAACAAGCATTTTTTTCAAGCCGGAAATCTCTTGGCTTAAAACAAAAGCATGCGAAGAAAAAATTGTACATTCAAAAAACAGTTTCCGATTTTGATTTTACACTTGCCACTTAGCTTTATATAGATACAAATTATTCGGGCGTTCCCCTTCGCACGGTGTTTTTAGTTTTTGGTTAACACCGCGCGGAGGGGCGGCGTACTACGGGCTCCGGCTATCGCCTGCGGCTCTTTTTGCGCTATTTTAGGCGCGCAAAAAGGATCCGGCTTCGCACTTTTGACAAAGTGCTCGCCGCCCTCCGTCCGCCTAACGCAGTTCTCTATCACGCAAACTCTACGGTAATCCGTATATTCGGTTATAGTTAAAACTAAAAAATCTTTCTTTCAAATTTTAACTTTATATTTATCAATCCGATTTTAACGGATACCGTCAACTAAACAGGGATTCAAAGTAGCGCTGTCGGCTTGTGGTTTTATCAGCTATAAAGCGACCGCTTCAAGGTCAAAACCGCGTGGGGCAATAATTTTTGCTTTTATAATGCTGCCGGGTGCAAACGGATTCCCGCTGCGGTCTCGCTGCTCGTCAGTGTAATTGACTACTATCGCGCCGTCAACTTCAGGAGCCTGAAACCATGCGCGTCCAATGGCAACCTTTGAATCGCCATCAATTTCAGCATTTTCTATTATTTCTTCTATTAAGATATCCGTTTCGTAGCCGCAAAAAAACTGTAGAGATTCTTGGGTAATTTCGGTTTGCAAGTCCTGTAATATACGTAAGCGTTTTTCCGCAAGCTTTTTCGGTACTTGTGCGGGTAAATGTTCGGCTTTTGTGCCTTCTTCTTTGGAAAAAACAAAAGCGCCCGACCAAAGACTTTTCAAATTTGTGAGAAAGTCTTCTGTCTGCTCAAAATCAAAGTCGGTTTCGCCGGGGAAGCCGGTTAAAAATGTTGTTCTGAAAACAGTTGTTTTATACGGGCTTTTTGCTTTACGAAAAGCATTTCTGATAGTGTCCGCCAGTTCTAAATACTTTTCTGCGCTTCCTCGTCTATTCATAAGATGCAGAATATTTGCCGAACCCGATTGAAAAGGAAGATCAAAATAAGGCAAAAAGCGACTGTCCTGTGTCATAATTGGCAGGATGTCAAGCGGAAAATTATCCGGGTGAATATATAAAAGTCGCACGCGAAAATCGCCTTCCAGTGCGGAAATTGCCTGCAAAAGCTCTGCTAAGCCCGACTGCTTTTTCGGGAATGTTTGTTCAATGCTTTTTATAGAACCTTGCGGCTTTGTGCCGAAATTATACGCGGTTTTTTTGCTGCCCTGAAAAGCAGCTAAGTCTTGTCCAATCAGATTAAACTCATAACAGCCGGATTTAATAAATTGTTGTATTTCCTGTACACAATCCTCAATCGGTCTGCTGCGCAGGTTTCCGCGAATAAGCGGAATTGCACAAAAACTGCAACGATGATTACAGCCTTCGGTTATTTTAATAAAAACCGAACGAGGGAAATTCAGTATTTCCGGTCGAATTCCGCAAGAAATTCCCTTTTGCTCCGGCACCAGCGCCGGACGATAATCTTTTTTCGTATTAGTAATCATTTGATGCACAATTTTCGGTAGTTGAGATAAATCTCCGTTCCCGAAAAAGGCATCAGCTTCAGGCAACTCTTGTTGAAATTCCTCCGCATAGCGTTCTGCAAGGCAACCGGCAAGGAGGATTTTCGCATTCGGATAGCGGCTGCGCGCGGAAATTACCGCTTCAATTGATTCAAGCTTTGCAGCTTCAATAAAGCCGCATGAATTGACAATGATAATATCAGCTGTTTCAGCGGATTTTGCACGAACCCAGCCTTCTTGTTGTAAAATTCCAATCAGGAGCTCTCCGTCAACCTGATTTTTCGCGCAGCCGTGCTGGTCAAGGAAAAATTGTTTAGTCAATATCCATTACCACAAACTTAAATCTGCCATCATCATCTTTAATCCATTTAAGATCTTTTACGATGACTTCTCCCTGCTTGCTTACTTCTATATCAACCGTTTTTCCGCCTGCAACAATTTGCAGTTTAACTGCATTTCCGTTTGATGCCCAAATTCTGATTCCGTTATTCGCCTGCACTGTGAGCTGTTCATTTTTCTGGTAATATCGTTCTTCACGCCTTGATTTATCCACTTCAAACCTGAAAAGGCAGTATCCGCGGAAAGTTGCATTCATCGTTACAGGATAAGCGTATCCCGCTTCAAATAAAACCTTATATTTTACGCCGGCAGCACTTCCGGTTTGATCGGAAACAGTTAAATCGGTTTGTGCGGTAATGGCAGACTGATCGGTATGGGTTTCAATTGACTTTCCGGTACGTACCTGAATCAGAGCTCCGTTTTTCTCGTTATGAATATCAATATCTTCAACCGAAAATTGCACGTCAGGGTGCACATCCATATTAAAGTCCATCAAGCTGCTTTCTCCCAATTTGATAATTTGTGTTCCGATCGGAGTATCTAAATAAAGATCAGGAGAAGTTTTTTCAACAACAACTTTATATTCCGTCTCGCCTGCGGTAATTAATAAGGTATCTCCGACAAAAACCTGCTTTTCAAATTTTTCCTCTTTTATGGTGTAAACAGCCGGTTCTCTTTTAGTTGCAATAACTTCTGATGTTTTTTCTCTTTCACCTTTTGATTTTGGATGTCCGGAAATTTTTAAAAAGATAAAATAGCCGCATCCGCCGATAATTGCCAGAATAATACATACGATTAAAGCTTTTATAAACGGCTTCGGTATTGAAATTTTTTTCTGAGGTAGTAAAGCTTCCGGCGGTAAAGAAGTTTCCTGTATCTTTACCTGTTTATATCGTGTTACAAACTGGTCTGCATTAAGTCCCAAATATTCGCAGTAATTTCTTAAAAACCCGAGAATATAAGGCTCTCCGGGAAAAACGCTGTACTCATCGGTTTCAAGAGCTTCCAAATAGCGTTTCGCAATATTGGTTTCTCTTGCAGCCTGCTCTAATTCAATTTGTTTTTCTTCTCGAGCTATTTTTAATAACTCACCTATATCTTGCATATAAAACCTCTATTAAAAAAACCTTCATAAAAACCGTATAAATAATCTTCACGTCTAAAAACAACCTACTCAAGAAATAAAAAATCATTTAAAATATTCGCCGTCTGAGGTGCATCGTATAAAAACCGTGTATCGGGGATCCCCGTATTAAGGCGATAATTGCTAAAATCAAACGTGATTTTATTTCCGGAAATCGGCCACGCTTCAACTCTCCGAATAAGTTTTGTGTCGGGGCTTATCATTAATCGTATCGTTCTGAACGTCTCAACAGTTGTTTTTCGATTAAGAGAAAGAATTACTACCATTTCCGAAGAACCTTCCTGCAAAGGAACCGGAGAAGAACCTGTTTCATAAGCGATGGTATATGCGGAACGCATAAGTGAAAGCCCCTGCGGTGTTGCAAGAGACGCACCGCCGCTTGAACTTTTATCCACTGTTTGCGATAAAATAACCCGATATGCGGGCAAATAAATGGTAAGAGTGTCTCCGGTGAAAACAATCGTTTGCTCTGCCGGATTAGAGAATTCTATCTTAAGCCTATTCGGTCTTTTAAAACTTACAAGTCCGCTCATAACCTGTGCTCGGGAAGTTGTTCCAATAGTCATCGTTAAATTTGCGGTATAATCACTGATTGATTTATACCTATCAGAGACAGAAGAAAAGAAAACTCCTGCCGTAGTGATTTCCTGCGAAAACACTCCCAAAAGAGCAAAGATAAAATATAAAGAAAAAATTAAGAAGAATTGCGGCTTTTTCATTCTTTATAGTAAATCAAAAAAAAAGGGAAAAGTCAATGTACTGTTTCTTTCTTTATACTACTTGATAATACAGCCTGGAAAAGAGCAAAATAAAACATACCAGGGTGTTGCGGTTTGAGCGTTACAGTACCATGCTGGAGTTTAACACTTGCGGATCGCTGGCGTACGACAATGTGAAGCGATGGTTTAAACTCGTTGACTTAGTTTTGTCATAAATACAAAAACTTACGTTATGGTGCTGCACAGGCTGCGGCTCTTTTTGCGTTATTTTAAGCGTAAAAAAAGGATCCGGCTTCTCGCTTTTTGAAAAAGCACTCGCTGCCCCCGTATGCCTAAGGCTGTTTGGTTTTTTCGCCGGACGGCAAAATCAGAACTGCCGCTGACGTTAAAACCGGATTTAAGCATCACTATGGTAAGTTTACTCACCGTTGCGTTGTGTCGGACTCTTTTTATAACAGGGAGTTTTTAAATTCAGAGGCTTAGTTTTTTCGCCGGACGTCAAAAACTCAGAACGGGCACGGACGCCCGTGGTTCCAAACAGAAATGAGTTTAAAAACTATCATAGTTATATAAACAGGAGTTTTCAAACTCATAGGTTTCATTTTGCCATGGACGGCAAACAAAACCGTTGTGTCGAACTCTTTTTATAAAATTATGATACACTTCGTATTATTAAAAAGTTTTGCTCTTGCCGTTGCAATGGCTTGTTACAAGCGGTGTTTTTTGGTACAGTGCTTCGGTTCGGTTGTATATCATATTTCACATTGAGCAAAAATTATGAGTACTGTTATAGAAGATTTTAATACGATTGTATCCGCTTTTCAAATTGAGGGGGAGCTGCTTACCGCAAAGCCCTTCGGCAACGGGCATATTAACGATACCATTCTTTCGGAGTTTAAAACCGGCACGGGGATTGTGCACTATATTCATCAAAAAATAAACACGTCTGTTTTCCCGCAGCCGGAGCAGGTAATAGAAAATATTGCGCTTGTTACTGCGTGGATACGGGAAAAGCTGGTGCAGGCAAACGCCGATGATATTGACAGAAAAACATTGACCCTTATTCCGGCAAGGGACGGAAGCCTTTTTTACAAAAGCTCCCGGCAAGGATTTTGGCGCACGTATTCTTTTATCGAAGAAAGTCGCTGCATAGAAAAGATTGAAACTGCGAACCAAGCCTTTGTGCTCGGTGCCGCCGTTGGAAATTTTCAGAATATGCTTGCCGATTATAATAAAAAACCGCTTCATACCACCATCAAAGATTTTCACAATATGCGGTTCAGATATCATCAGCTGGAAACCGCAATACGGCGCGATCCTGCGGGAAGAGCTTCTTCCGTGCAGAAAGAAATCGCATTTTTACTTGCACGTAAAAATGCGATGATGGTTCTTACCAATGCTTTGGAAAAAGGATTGGTGCCCGAACGTATTATCCATAACGATACAAAATTGAATAACCTTCTTTTTGATGCAAAAACCGGAGCGGTGCTTTGCCTTATCGACCTTGATACGGTTATGCCCGGAACTGTGCTTTTTGACACCGGCGATATGATCCGCACCGCCTGCACCACCGCCGAAGAAGATGCGCCCGAAGATACAGTTGCATTTAATACTGAATTTTATGCCGCACTGATCGAAGGCTATGTATCTTCGGCATGCTCTTTTTTAACCGAATACGAAAAAAGCCTTATACCGGTTTCGGGAAAAGTTTTAACTACCATAATGGCGGTGCGTTTTTTAACCGATTATTTGAACGGCGATGTGTATTACAGGATAACCCGCCCGCAGCACAACCTTGACAGAAGCCGCAACCAGATCGCCTTGCTGAAATGTATGGAAAAAATTATTCCCGATTTTTAAACACGCAAACCATACACAAGCCTGCAAAACCGCCGCTCTTTTGATTTATATTGGCAGACACTCTTCCCACTGTGCGAAAAACCCCTCCGCTACTGCAGCGTTCTTTTAATACAAATTATAAACAATTTAAAAAAGAGCTTGGGCGAACCCTTAAATTTTCTACCTTCGGTTCGCCTACGATGTTTTGCCTGTTTACCTAAAGCCACTCAGGCAAAACATCGTGTGCCGCAACGGTGAGCAATTTACCATAGGGCGAAGTTTTGAAAATTTACTGTACCTTCGCCTACGATGTTTTAAAGCTTCAATTTTACAAAATAGTGTTGATGCTTTAAAACATCGTTTGGAATTTCGCAAGGGTGGGCAATTTACCATAGGCAGAGTTACTCGCCAACCGCAGCGGGGCAGGTTTAAATCAAATTGCCGCGTTTGCCGGTTTTGCCCCAGCAAAGCCGGAGCAGTTGTTGTTTACAAAGCCTCTTTTCGGGGGCTTCACTCCAGTCATTCCTCCTCGCCTCAAAGAGGCGGGACAAGTTTTTTCCTGAGTTTTCCCGTACCGAAGTTAAGGGGTATACACCTCAATATACGGTGGGTTATTCTTGTCAGTATTCTTCGTATACTGTGAATCTTCTACCATCTGTTTGATGGTGCTGTTCGGCACTCGCACTGCTTTACAAAGTGACGTTGTATTATCCCTATCTCCGAAAGCTTTCACGTCTATCTTTGTTATGCTTTGAGGCAGCGTAATAACCGCCTGCGTGCAGCCGTAAAAAGCCCCTCTCCCGATGGTTTGCAAGCCCTCAGGCAGCGTAAGTGCCGTTATACCGCTGCAGCCGTAAAAAGCCCCTCTCCCGATGGAGGTAAGTTCAGTACATTTGGAAAAGTCAAGTTCGGTAAGGTTGGTACAATCCGAAAAGGCTCCTTCGAATTTTTCGGAATTGGAGTTCCATGTTCCGGTTTCAATTGTTTTAAGGCTTTTGGGGAAGATAACTTTTTGTATGTTTGTTTTTTCTGTAAATGCGTCCTTGCCAATACCTACAACCGGTTTTCCGTCTATTTTTTTGGGTATTTCCAGTATTGCAGGCAGCTCTCCGTCGTAGCCGGTAATGGTAAGTGCTCCGTTCGTTTCAGTCGTTATAAAATTTTTGAGCGGTGTCGGTGCAGGCGTTGTTCCTTTCGCCTTTGAAACGGCTACGATAATAGTGTTGTCCTTAAATTCATAAGCATCCGGAATTGCCTCTGTTTTGCCTTCAAGCGTCCATTTGTCAAACTCGTAGTTTGGTGTAAAGGAAGTTGGAACTGTAATCTTTGCTTGTACCGTTTCCCAACGCTCTCCCTTGGTAACCATAAGGCTTGTCATCGGTATGGCGGTGATATTTGAATCGCCTTTGACGGTTATGGTAACCGTAGGTGTTGATGGCGTTCCCGCTTCTTTTGATACGACAAAAATAGTTGTGTCCTTTGTAAAGACATATCCATCGGTTATGTACTCCCCGTCTTTTGTGCTTACTCGGTAAGAATCAAGTTCATAACCTTCTGTAAACGTTATTTTAGCCTCGGCCTCCGCTTTTATGTCAGCCCACTTTTTACCCGTTGCCGTCAGTGTAAACGGAACGCCTTTAACATTCGCATCGCCTTGTACCGTTACGGTAATTTTAGACGGCGTAGATGGCGTCAAACCACTGCTTCCGCCGGAGGGAGTAATCGGCTGTTCGTGACAAGCGGTAAGCCCTCCGAGAATACCCAATGCCGCAACTGCCAATACGGCAACCAATAAGGACTTGTGTATCTGCATAAGTCCTTTTTTTACGATTGATGAGTTTTTCATCATGCGCTCCTTCTTGCAATTTCCTTATATTGCAAATAATGTGGTTACAAAAAGCGGTTGCTTTTTGTATGGTAAAAACTCTTTGCCGATGCGTACACCACGACAAAGATATCCAAAGTGTTTTAGCAGACCGGTATAGCGCATCTGCGGTAAAACAAAAAAACCTTGCAAATGCAAAACGAAAAAGCGCATGCATAGGCAAGGTGTTGGATTCAAAAATAAAAAGTATATTGTATAGACTGTAATTCGGTTTTTTAAAATTATATCTAAACTTGTCAGTACAATTTTATTGGGGGGGGGTATAATAGAAGAAACTTGCGCAATTCATAAAGAGCACACTCATGCCGATAGAGAAATCTTGATATACGATTTTTTTTAGAGTTTCTTCGCATATAGTCCAATCTAGTACGGAATCTTTTTAGGTGCAAGGGGCAACTTTATGCTTCGCATTAAGGGCTTGGGCAGCCCTTAGACCTGCCGTTTTATGCTTCGCATTAAGGGGCGCTGCGTCCCCTTAACCCCTGCACCAGAGAGATGTAAATTTCAGAACGGGCACGGACGCCCGTGGTTCCAGGCAGCAGCGATGTTTTAAAGCAGGACAGATTGCAAAGCTTTAAAACTCGCGGGTTAGTTTTTGCCACGGACGGCAAAAACTAACCCATTGTTCAGAGCAAGTTTTCCCTCTTCCTCCTAAGACCTCCATCTCCCTTTCAACACTGCTTAGGGCTCTGCCCTAAGAACCCGTGCGGTGAAACCAATGGTTTGCAGTGATTCTTTAGTGTAGATTGCACGAGTGGTTGGCACGCAATAGTGAATGTGTATTTAGAAGTTTTCAGTTGCTGCTGCGCAGGGCGGTTTAGGCTTATGCTTCGCATGCACCACCGCCGTTCTTTTGATTTATACTCACGGTTCTGTTAATCAATTTTTATAAATTGACTTTTTTTCTGTTTTTTCATATAGTTTAATACATACAATATTAGGAGGTCACCTATGTTAAGTGATAAGTTGTTAAAAGCCTTAAATAATCAGATAAATAAAGAGATTTACTCTTCTTATTTGTATCTTGCAATTGCAGGGCATTTTGAAACCGAAGGGTTAAAAGGGTTCGCGTCGTGGATGAAGATTCAGGCGCAGGAAGAACTCAGTCATGCAATGAAGTTTTATGAGTATATTTATGATCGAGATTCCCAGATGGAATTTTTGCCGATTGAAGCTCCTGCTCCGAAACTTGGAACGCCGCTTGAGGTTTTACAGATTGTTTTGAAACATGAAGAGTCTATTACAAAGTCAATTCATAATGTGTATTCGCTTGCAAGAGAAGAGGGCGATTATGCTTCTGAAAGTTTTTTGATTTGGTTCATTAATGAACAAACCGAAGAAGAGGCTACGCTCCGTGATTATATCGATTCGTTTAAATTTGTTGACGGCAAAACAGGTGTTATGCTGATAGACAGAAAACTCGGAGAACGCACAAAATAAAGAGCAGCCACTAGTGTAGTGTTTTGTAATTAACATCCTGTTATAAAAATCGTAGTGTCAACAATAAGGGGACTGCGGATTCAACTTGCCTATGGTAAATTGCTCACCGTTGCTCAATTCCAAGCGATGTTTTAAAGCATCAACATAAAACTGTAAAATTGAAGCTTTAAAACTCGCAGCATTGATTTAATCAAGAATACTAAAAATCAGTTTTCATAAACTACTAGGTATGGAGGAAAAATGAAAAAGAAATTATTGTTTATGTTAGCACTATTTTGCATTGCTTCTTTTGCTTTTGCAAAGCAGTATGGCATTAATGTGGAGGCGGCTGCCGCATATACCTATCATGAAATTTATTCACAACCAGGGAAAGACGGTTATAATTATGGAGGTAGAATAAAAGGATCAAGAGCATATAATGTTGGCGCCTTGGAGCTTGGTTTAGGATATGATCTGCCTAAAAAATGGGGAATTTACTGGCTCGGTATTTTCGGATTTCCATCAACAGTAGACGGTCCAAAAGGATATATTATAGATTCTCATTTTGGATTCGGATACAATTTTCCTGTTGCAAAGAAATTTACGGTATTTTGCGGTGGAGGATTGGCTGTCGGAGGCTCCAGAATATATTATTCTAACGTATCTATGGCATATACAAACATCGGTATCGGTTTAAAAGCAACCGGACAATATATGTTTACCGATCTGGTTGGATTCTATTTCGGACTTTCGGAAAATCTTCTATTTCCTGTAGTAGCCTCTTCGAGTTTTTCCGGTGATCTGTCGCGCTTTGTACAATCGCTCAATGCGAAGCTCGGGTTACGCTTTCATTTTTAAAACATCATCTTTTGAATAAGACTCTTTTCAAAAGACTCTTATTCATATCGAATCACTTCAAAGCGTTCCAGTATATACGGAGTATCGGAAGGTATTCCCGCTTTTTGTAAAGCAATGCGCACTTGCATAGCGGGAGTATCTACTCCTTCAAGATTAGGCAATAAAAGTCCGCGCTTATATCCTGAGCTGACGATGATGCCGTATTTTTTTACATCAAGCTCTGTAATTGAATTTATTGGTTCCGGTTCTTTTAGAATATCAACCGAGCATTGAATATCAGAAAGCTCTTCCATGCGTACGGGAGAAAATCTCGGATCGCGCAAGGCTGCGGAAACCGCATTATGAATAATTTCTTCAACAATGCTTTTTTGAACAGGCGCAATAGTTCCTATACAACCGCGCAAATCGCCTTCTTTTTTTAAACTTACAAAAGTCCCCGCCCGCCCCGTTTCTATCTTGTGTATGATATCCTCTGGAAGCATATCAGGCTGTAAATAACTTCCTGTTTGCAAATAATGTTTGATACTTTTTAAAGCAAGCGCAATATGAGGTTCCGATTCTGTATGAAACGCATAATCGGAAATAGTTGCGGAGGGAGAATATTCTTGTATCTTAATTTTATCGACTGCATAACCGACTCCGAATGTTCCTTGATACGAAAGTAAATCCGATGTAAACAGATACTGCGTAAGCATGCCGGAAAGAATCAAAAAAGAATTCAGCCCGCACTCTCCTGCTCCATCGGCAAGAGCAGAATCTATTTTTTCAAATTGCGTAAAATTTCCCGATTGAATAATATCGCAAATTTTTTTATCAAACGTGGGCCCTTCTTTTGCAAAGCCGTAAGGACCTTCGGGCAAAAGTCGATGCGAAAGATCGCCACTTGCAATACACACCGCAGACTCGGATTGTGTTTCAATAAGATTCGCCAAAACTGTGCCGAATTCTTTTAAAACCGCTTTTGAAAGAATCCCATAATTGATGTGTACCAGCGAAAAGTCCGTGTACTCTTTTGCAATAAAATAAAGCGGTACAAACGCTCCATGATCAAGCGGCATTTCGGGAGTTTCGATTACAATGTTTTTTTCTTTACATGCGCCGACTAAGGCTTGTACAAATTGCACCGCATTGTTTGCCGAAAATTTAACATCGTCTCTGCCAAAGGATGCAAAGCTGCCGCTGATTATTTGTGCGGTATTTACGCACATCGCACCTCGATATAGTTTTGCATGCGGAGTAATCATAATAATTATTTTAGGCTGTAACGTCCGCACTTCCTGTGCACAGTGCCGCAAAGCTTCCGAGGTTTCTTTTATTTTTTCTTCTTCGCCTCGCCCAATTTCAGGAATAATAATCGGCGGGTGCGGAGTAATATACGCAGCGCGTAATTTTGCTTTTTTTTTCATAACTCCCTCCATGTCGTTATTATACCATAAAAAATTTTTAAACGCAAAACCATTGAATCTTTTTTGCTTAATTCAGATTCAGTACTATGTCAGAAAAATGTATTTGCCGGTGGTTCTACGCAGACAGGTTAGTTTTTGCCATGGACGGCAAAACTCAGCACGGGCACGGACGCTCGTGCTTCCACGCAGAAACGATGTTTTAAAGCAAAAGTATTTGCAAAGCTTTAAAACTCGCGGTTTAGTTTTTGACATGGACGTCAAAAACTAAACCGTTGTGCTTCCATAAAATATTTATTGCTGCAATATGCGAAAGTTTTTTTAAATTATATTTTGCAGCGTATAAGCGGAAAATTTAATTTTCAGGCGTTTTCTCGTTCGATTTTTTTCTAAAATTATAGAGATACCGTTTTATTTTTTGGCTTGCGGTTTTTTCAAATTTTTCTACAGGCTCTACCTTATCAATTCTTGAAATCTTGTTTACATGAGAGTTCACAAAGAATTTTATCTCATTTAAGATTTCAGCCCGCTTGTATGTCATTGCGTTTGAAAAGTCCGCCATTGCATCGCCCATTGCTTCTTGCAAATTCTGTAAGCGTGTATTCTCATCGTCTTTTTTGTCGGCTTCTGCAACTGTTACTTCTTCCATTTTTTTAAGTTCCGCCGCAAGTTTTTCTTCATCAAGCTGCACAAGGGCAACTAAAGAGGAATGCTCCCCTTCAACAACGAGTGCTTCAGAAACAAAGGGATGTTGGTTGAGCACAAATTCAATGTCTTCAGGATAAATATTCTCGCCATTAGCTCCGACAATCATGTTTTTTGATCTGCCTTTTATTGACACATGCCCCTTGCTGTCAATAAAAAAAAGATCTCCGGTTTTAAAATATCCGTCTTCCGTAAACGATTCATCAGTAAGCTCGGGGTCTTTGTAATAGCCTTTCATAACATTCGGGCCTTTTACAACAAGCTCTCCAATTCCCGTTTCGGGATTTACATTGATGAGTTTTACGTCTACCTCAGGTATTACATAGCCTATCCATTCAGGCACGGTTTGTTTTGGTGAAGAGTCGGCGATAAGAGGTGAAGTTTCGGTAAGACCGTATCCGATTGCATAAGGAAATTTAGCGTCTTTCATAAATTGCTCCACTGCGGGATCTGTTTTTGCTCCGCCAATTCCAAAGAATTTAATTCTGCCGCCAAATGTTTTTAAGAGTTTTTTTCCTGCAATGCGGGAGAAAAGTTTTCTTCCAAGCCGCGTTGAAGTTATTTTCTTTTTCAAAGGACTTGCCGTAAATGCCGGCACAACCTGTGTTTTATAAATTTTTTCTATTACCATAGGTACGCTTAGCATCATAGTGGGACGAACCTTTTGTAATGCGGGGATAAGTAAGCGCGGCGTTGGCGGCCCGATTAAATAGAAAATACAGGCACCGTTTAAAAAGAACATCAAAAAACCTATTGTGAATTCATATACATGAGACATCGGAAGGATAGAAAGAGCTACATCATATTCATTAATGCGCTGACAGCTTTGTCCGGCTATCGCGTTAGAAATCAAGTTTTTATGAGTTAGCTCCACAGCCTTTGATCTTCCTGTCGTACCCGACGTATAAATAATGGATGCGGTATCTTCTTCATTACATTCATGAGCAGGAGGAACTTCATCAGAAACTTTTTCTCCTTTTATAAGAGAAAAGTCCCCAATATTAATTATTGTTTGTAAATACGCTTCAGGAATTTTTGATTTTAGTCGCTCATCTACCAACATATGGGTTGTTTCGGAATGAGTAAGGCATGCTTCTGTTTCTCGTGCTGAAAAATCCGGCAATAATGGCACCACAATTGCGCCCATTGTTACAATTGCAAAATACGCGATTCCCCAGTGCGGGCAACTTGTCGCATAAATTGCAACTTGAGTGCCCGCCCGTATTCCTACACTATAAAGAAGCTGTCGCACTTCTTTGACCTTTTCATAAAAATCATTATATGTTAACGGTTCTGCTGATACATAGGAAACGGCTGGTCGATCGCCAAACCGGTTTACACTATTTTCAAGCATTGCGCTGAAGGTATGTTTTCCGAGTTCATTGATTGTTTGCATTCACAGCTCCTTAAATTTATTATTGTTCAACTTTATTGTATGGGACAACAACTTTCTATCCCATAATATACGATATACCGAGAATGTTACAATTAAGTCCGATAGATTGGACACTAAAACATTCGAGAGGTTGCAGAAACTTGTGATTTATTGCACTTCTATTCGCAAAGATGCCTTATTACAGCGTTTTTTTAATAAGTCGATTAATTTTTTCATCTTACTAAAACGTAAAAAGTTTTATAAAAATGAGCTCCGGTTTAGTTTTTAACGTCCATGTCAAAAACTAAAACCTGCGAGTTTTAAAGCTTCCTGTTACAAAAATGAGCTCGACACAACGGTTTCATTTTGCCGTCCGTGGCAAAATGAAACCTATGAGTTTGAAAACTCCTGTTTATAAAAAGAGCCCGACACGGCGCAACGGTGAGCAAACTTACCATAGGGCGAAGTTTTGAAAATTTACTGTAACTTCGCCAACGAATTTTAAAGCTTCAATTTTACAATTTACTGTTGATGCTTTAAAACATCGTTTGGAATTTCGCAAAGGCGGGCAGTTTACAATAGGAATGCCTAAATCCGGTAAGCAATTAGTGTTGACTCATTCTTTAATGTCACGGTAATTACGGAATGGTATACTAAACGTATTATTTCATTTTGCTTACCGCTTTTATAAATTCCTCGAAGATATTCCGTGCATTAGCGTTTGTTGCAGACAACATTTCGGGATGCCATTGTACCGCAACAACAAAAACATCGGCTGTTATTTTTTGGATTGCCTCCACAACCCCATCGAGACTTTTTGCCGCAACGGTAAATCCCTCTGCAATCTTTTTTATACATTGATGATGAAAACTATTTACTCGATAAGGCGTTCCTGCCGTTTTGATAAAAGAATCATCCTCGATCGTAATCGTATGCGTCAATCTACACGGCCCATCATCTTGGTCATGTTTAATTTTTATAAAATTCGCATATGATAAATCCTGATATAAGCTGCCTCCGTTCATTACATTGATAAGCTGTAAACCTCTGCAAACTCCCAGCACCGGCTTCCTGAGAGCAATAGCTTTTTTATACAGAGCTTCGTCAAACACATCCCGTTGCGGAAATGTCTCTCCAAGTTTTAAAAGCGGCTCTTCTCCGTACAGGCTCGGATCAACATCATGCCCGCCGGATAGGATAAGCCCGTCAATAAGCCTAACCATTTCCGCCGCTGCGGCAACGTCCTCGGTAAAGGGTAATATGAGCGGAATACCTCCCGCCCGCAAAACTGAGTTAACATAATCCTGATTTGCATACACCCGCTTATAACCGACAAAGCTATCTCCCTTATTCACCAAAATACTACCCGAAATTCCTATTACCGGCTTTATCAGTTTCATTTTTTCTCCGTTTGTTTTAGTTTCAATAATAATGTTTAGCAAAGTAAGCTTAATCATAAGAGAGGCGGTGCTGTCAAGTACTCCGGCCAGTGTGCACACAAGTAAAGTCAGCACTTCTTAAACTCCGGCTTTTCAGCGGCGACTACGCAGCCTTTTTAGTTTATAAGCTGCATACAGAGCGTTACAATAACACTGCGTCCTGACGTTAGAGGAAAGTAGAACGCTGGAAAAAACTGCCGGTAAAAAATCAATGTTCTGCAAGGTTTAAATACATGCAGAACACCGAAAGAGGTCTTTTCTGAAGGTTTTTAAAAAAAATTGTCGTTTACAGTTTGCTTCCCGATGTTGCTATGCCCGCAACAAATTGCCGTTGGAATAAAATATAAAGGATAATCATACGCAAGCGGTATTTTTTTTACGTAAGGCGAAATGCCCCGTTTTGGGTGTGTCCCTACGTGCGACGTTTTTTTTACAACCATACCTTAAAACGCCGCACTTCGGGTCGGCGTACTACGGGCTCCGCTTACGCTGCGGCTCTTTTTGCGCTATTTTAAGCGCGCAAAAAGGATCCGGCTTCGCATTTTTGAAAAAATGCTCGCCGCCCTCCGTATGCCTCACACGGGTGACTTTTTGACGTCCATGTCAAAAAGTCACCTACGAGTTTTTGTTTAGAACCACGGGCATCCGTGCCCGCGCTGATTGCTGTTTTGCATTAAGTTTTACGCAAAACATCTTGACTGTTGAGTTTTAACGCTTTGCAAACTGCCCGCTTTAAAACTCGTTGGCGAAGTTACAGTAAATTTTCAAAACTTCGCCCCTGCTCAATTCCAAACGATGTTTTGCCTGATATTCCAGCGTAAACAGGCAAAACTCGTTGGCGAAGTTATAGCAAATTTTCAAAACTTCGCCCTATGGTAAGCTACTCACCGTTGCGCCGTGTCGGACTCTTTTTTATAAAAATCAATTATTGAACGGTTCGCATGAAGCTCAAAGCGCTGTGTTTTTGTATCCTTCCTATTTATACATCGCCATGTACGGACCGTGGGCGTCAATTAGTTCATCACAAAGTGCACGGATATCGTCAATGCTGAGTTCCGCCGCCGTATGCGGGTCAAGCATTGCCGCATGATAAATGGCTTCCCGTGTTTTTGTGCGCGCCGCTTCAATGGTTAAAAGCTGCGTGTTAATATTAGTCATATTCATTGCGGCTAGTATCGGCGGTAAGGGGCCGATTCGACAGGGGGTAATTCCCGTACCGTTTACTAAACAGGGAACTTCTACACAAGCCTCATCAGGCAGATTAAAAATAAGCCCGTTGTTTAATACATTCCCGCCAAGTGCATAGGGTTTTGATGTTATAATTGCTTCCATAATGTACGAGGCATATTCATTGCTGCGCTCATGGGAAATTTTTCCGTTTGCCAGAATGTTTTTCTTATCTTCTTCCCAGCCTTTAATTTGCCGAATACAGCGGCGCGGATATTCATCAAGCGGGATGGCAAATTTTTCTATCAATTCAGGATATTTTGACTTTATATAGAAAGGATTGTACTCGGCATTATGTTCACTTGATTCGGTGCAGTAATAACCGAAGTTTTTGATATAATCAAACCGCACCATGTTCTCGTGTTTACCGGCGGCATTTTTCGCCGCTGCCCGTTTTTTTATTTCGGGATATAAGTCTACGCCGTTTTTATCTTTGATGGACAAAAGCCACGCCATGTGGTTAATGCCGGCAATAACTTCTTTTCTGCCTTCAAGTTTGTCCTGCATATCCAATTGTTCAAACAGTTCCCGCGAGCAAACTTGTACGCTATGACAAAGCCCGACTGTTTTTACATCGGTGTAGCGAAGCATATATCCGGTGAGCATTGCCATCGGGTTAGTATAATTTAAAAGCCATGCATCGGGGCATACCTCTTCGATTTCATGCGCAAAAGAATCCATAACCGGTATGGTTCTGAGGGCGCGCATAATTCCGCCTATCCCAAGAGTGTCGGCAATGGTTTGACGCAGTCCGTATTTTTTAGGGATTTCAAAATCAATAATAGTCGAAGGCTCATATCCGCCGACTTGAATAGCATTTATGACAAACGTAGCATCTTTCAAAGCTGCTTTTCTTTGTGCCTCACCTAAATAGCAGGAGATATGCGCTCTGCCTTCGTTAATGTTTTGGTTTAAGGCTGAAAGGATTATCTCTGAATCTTTAAGCCTTTCGGGACTAATGTCATATAATGCAATTTCCGCATCCTGTAAGACGGGCGTACACATACAATCGCCGATTACATTTCGGACAAATACGGTGCTGCCCGCACCGATAAAAACAATCTTTACCATAAAAACTCCTCTCCATCATAAAAATATATCAAATACTGACAGACTTTTCGTTAGATATATGTTAAGATGGTTTTAGCGGGAAAGATAGGTTTTTTGTTTCTTCAATACTTGTCAATTTGTTGAATATCCTTGAAAATCAGGGAAGAGAAATTTCTGCAAAGCGATTCGGGTTTTATAAAGAATTTGACAGTGTAAACAGGAGTGTGCGGATGAAAGAAAAAAGCGGGTTGCAGTTCTACTATTCCGGATATGAAAAATGCGGCAGCGGGCATTTTTTCGGTCCTGCAATACGAGCACATTATCTGGTACACATTGTGATTAGCGGCAAAGGGTCGTATCAAGTAAAAGGTTCCGTCATACCGGTTGAAAAAAATCAAGCGTTCTTAATACGACCGAAAGAGATAAGCTTTTATGCAGCAGATACAAAAGATCCTTGGGAGTATATTTGGTTTTCATTTGACGGAGAAGAATCCGATATATTAATCGATTCTTTTTTTTCCGATGAAAGTAGGTACATTGTTTCGGCGGAGGATCCTATCAGGTTGGAACAGTTCTTGCAAACAGCCTTGCCGTATTTTCAACAGCAAAGCTTATCGCAAATGGAATTACAAGGTTGGTGTTATTTATTTTTTTCCTGCTTTAAAAAACAGCCTACAAAAGCATCGCAAGATTTTAAAGATAACTATTTTTCAAAGGCTCTTAATTATATACGTTACAACTATATGCGTGATATCAATGTAAATCAGATAAGTGCGGAAATAGGGATTGACCGCACCTATTTGTATAAAATAATAAAAGAGTTTACAGGAGTTTCTCCTAAAACCTATATTACCATACTAAGGATTGAAGCGGCAAAAAACATGCTGCAATATTCAAACTACAGTATAACAGATATTGCCGCCCTCTGCGGTTTTCATGACCACTCTTCATTTTGCAAAATATTCCGCCGGCATGAAACGCAAACGCCTTCGGAATACCGGCAAACTTTTATACAATAATACTGTATGAAAGAGTATGCAAACCAATAATATAGCGTTTTGCAATTAAGGTGCTATTGTACTAATCGCGGTATTAACAATAACGGCGTGCGGATTTAAGCATCACTATGGTAAGTTTACTCGCCGTTGCAAAATTCCAAACGATGTTTTAAAGCATCAACACAAAACTATAAAATTGAATCTTTAAAACTCGTAGGCGAAGTTAAAGTAAATTTTCAAAACTTCGCCCTTGCGTCGTGTCGGACTTATTTTTGTAACAGAAAGCTTTAAAACTGGCAGGTTTGGTTTTTGACACGGACGGCAAAACTCAGAACAAATTCAAATGATGTTTAAAAGCATCAATACAAAATTATAAAATTTTTTATGATTTGTATAAAATGTAGTAAGAAAAATAATCGAGTTATCAAAAAAACCGCTACAATAGTATAAAAAACTGTCTGAAACTATGTCCAATACTAAAGATATTACAATATAGACTATCGCCAAAAAGTCGGCACAACTGTTCTTTTAAAGGAGAATTATCGATGATCCAATATGTAGCCTCATTTTTTAAATCTATCAATGCAAATAACCATCCGGGCGATATTGCACATGCGGTTGCCTTAGGACTGTTTTTAGCAATACTGCCAAAGGATAATTTAACATTTGTTTTTCTATTCTTTTTTACATTTTTTATCCGAGTAAACACGGGTGCTTTTTTTATTTCGTTTATTTTACTCGGTTTTCTAACTCCGTTTTTAGATGTTTTAATTAACCGAATAGGTTTTTTTATTGTTCCGCTTCAGTTCCTGCGTCCCTGTTTTATTCTGCTTGAAAATACACCGTTTATAGCTTTGTTTAAACTTTCAAATACGATGGTTGCGGGAGGTATCGTTTTAGGGCTTATTCTTTATGTTCCCTGCTATATGTTGACCCGTTTTCTTGTAGGTAAATATAGAAAACACATGCAGCCTTCTGTTTCCGATATCAAAGGCTCAGGGTTTATCTCAAAAATACCGCTGCTTAAACACTTAGTAAAAATTTCAGAGTTAAAGGAAAAATTCTATGACAAATAATAACGATAACGATATAACCAACACCGATACAGCGGGTGAAGAGCTTCTAAAAAAAGAGTCTGTAGAAAATACCGCAAAGATTCAAGATGTTATTGAAGCCGGTAATCCTGATACTGAAAAAGCTGCCGCAAAAAACATCTCTCCTGAGAAGGCCGCAAAGCTCGCCGCACGCGCAGAAAAAAAAGCAGCAAAAGAAGCTAAAAAACTTGAGAAGGTAAAAAAGATTTTCAAAAAAAAGTATACGGCGCGGGCACTCAAGCGTAAAATTTATAAAAAAATTTATGTTCCCGCGGACAGAGAATTTATTCAGGGTTTTATCGTACAAAGCGTTGATGAGAAAAATAGGACGTACTATGAGTTTGACAAAACCCGTATTAATGAGAAAACGCAGCTTAAACGTATAAACCGGATTGCAAAAGAAATCGGAAGTCAAAAAGGGCGGGTGAATTTTCTTGCGGTGTTTGGCGCCCTTGCCTGCGTGTTTGCCGTACTCTTTTTTATTTATCTTTTTAGAAACTTCATTGCGCGTAAAATTGTGGTAGGCGGTTCAGAGGCTGCCTTCGGTGCAAAGTGCGAAGTAAGTCTTGTGGATTTTGATTTACTGCATACGCGTTTTAGAATACAAGGATACAAGGTTGCAAATAAAAAACAGCCGATGCGAAACCTGTTTGAAATACAAAACATTGATTTTTATTTTAATCTTTTAGAATTAAGCCGCGGCAAATTTGTAGCGGAGAACATGGCGATTGAAGGCTTTACATGGAATACGCCGCGGAAAACTTCGGGAGCGCTTCCGCCGAAAAAACAAAAACCGGTTGACCCGAATAAAAAGCCGAATCCGGTTGTTGCGCTTATAGAAAAAGAAGTTAAAAAAGTAACAGACGAAATTTCTTTTGATAGCGGATTAAAGGCTGTTCAAAACCAAGTTGATCCGCGTAAAATTTTAGAGCGCGAAAAAAATGCTTTTAAGATACCCGCAATAACACAAGAAATAATAGACTCGGTTGATCCGATGGTTACCAAGTGGATTACGACAAAGGACAAGGTAGAAAAGCAGGTCGAAGACACTATTAAAGCGGTTGAAAAATTATCTGCGATAGATGTTACGAAAATTAACGATGTTGCAAAACTCAGGGAACTCATAGAAACTATCCGTAAAGTTGCGGAAACCGGAAAATCCGATTTTGACTTAGTTGAAGGGCTTGCAAAAGATATACAAGCAGATGCAAAAACGGTTGAGCGGCTTGGAAAAAATGCAGGCAATGCAATTAAAAGCGATTTTAATCACGTAAAAGAACTCGCTGCAAAAATAAAATCAATCAATGTTAATACCAGTAAAAAACTGATAAGCGACCTCATCCGCGTTTTTATTATGAATGCACTTGGAAAGTATTATCCCTACTATGTACAAGGTATGGAATATCTGCAAAGTTCCCAGAAAAATCCTAAACAGCAAAAAGAACTCACGTTTGCTGAAAAATCTAAAATGATGGAACGGCTTCCGGGAAAAACTTTTATTTTCGGAAAAAACTCAATGCCCACCGTTGTTATAAAAAACATATCGCTTTCAGGTCATCATCCCGAAAAAGATGTGTTTACAGTTGCGGGCGGCGCAAAAGCTATTACCAATGATGCGGATAAACTCGGACTTCCGTTATCGCTGATGTTAAAAACCACGCACGGAAAAATGCAAGAAACCGCCGACGGCATAATTGATTTGCGCTCATACTCTCCGGAACTTGTTGACGTTGCGGTAAGTTTTGAAGGGCTTGACTTTACTATTCCCTCCCCCGCAACGGCGGTTCCTTCTCTTGACGGAATTTTAAAAACGGGGGCGGAAGTCAATATTTCTAAAAAACAAGATGTTGTTGTTAGCGCAAATATGGGAATCAGAAACAGTGTTTTAAAAGTAGATGATTTTGAGCCGGCCTTTGTTTCAGAAATATACCAAAATGTTTTAGACGGAATAAAAACAATAAATGTTAAAACCACCCTGACAATAAAAGACCGTAAGCTGTTTGATCTTGATGTCGATACCGATGTAGATGAGCAAATTGCGGTTGCCCTACAAAAAGAATTCTTCCGTCAAGTTGAAAAACTGAAGGCAGAGCTTATCAAACAAGGTGAAAAATGGCTTAATGAGCAAAGAGAAATTTATAAAGAAGAAATTGCAAAATTCACACAAACGGCAGACACGGTTAAAAAAATCATAAACGATTTTCGAGATTACAAAAGAATCTTAGCAGAAAAAAGAGCAGAGGCGGAAAAACAAATTAAAGATCTTGGTGCAAGAAAACTAAAAGAAACGATTGATGCTAATGTCAAAGATAATGTGAAGGACAATGTTAAGGATATCTTTAAGGGATTTGGATTCTAAAACACAAACGTCTTCGGGGTGCTGCCCGAGCTTTTATACAAAATATTGAACGGAAGGACAGCAACCTTACAGCATAAAAATTATACCGCATGATTTTATTCTCCCGAGATCTAAGAGGCGGTAAGCCTCTTAATGCGAAGCATAAATCGGCAGGACTAAGACCTGACAAATCCCTTATCACAAGCATCACTATGGTAAATTGCCCACCGTTGCGCCGTGTCGGACTCTTTCTATAATAGAAGCTTTAAAACTGGCAGGTTTGGTTTTTGACACGGATGTCAAAACCAAACCTGCGCTCTTTTTCATACAGGTATCAAAATGCTGCACTCGCTTATTTTTTCACGGCATGAACTCTGTCAGGAAGATGCTATCAATAGAAAAATAAACTTAAAAAGGCTATACTGCAATAACTTTGATTAATGATAGTTTACTTTTATGCTGCAAGGAGATTTTTACACAACCGTTATGGAAAGATTTTTTAAAAATAAAACGTTTGCGATTGTATTAAGTTTGTTTGCGATGCTTTTATGGGGGAGTGCAATTCCCTTAATAAAATCAACATACATAACACTTAATATACAGATGGATGATACAGGAGCAAAAATATTAATAGCCGGTATTCGGTTTTTTCTTGCGGGACTAATCGCATTTTTTTACTTAACAACCTTGAACAAAGAAAAAATAATACTCAAAGACATAAATTTTAAATTTATACTCTTTCTCCCTTTCATACAGATCACTGTCCAATATATTTTTTACTATATCGGTGTTTCAAATACTGCGGGTGTAAAATCCGCAATTCTACAAGCTTCAAACGCTTTTTTTGTGGTTATCATTTCAAGGGTATTAATGAAGGAAGAAAAAATAACGCTTAATAAAGTTTTAGCCTTAGTGATCGGAACCTTAGGAATTGTGATCGTCAATTCTAAGCAAGGCAGCAGTTTTTCGATGACATTACGCGGGGAAGGCGCTGTTTTAATTGCAACTATTGTCAACGCCTTGTGCACCGTACTTGTCAGAAAACACGGAAGAAGTCAAAATCCGTTTTTATTAAACACGGTGCAATTTATACTGGGTTCAATCCCGCTATTGATAATAGGATATGTAATGCATTACAGTCCTCTGATATTTAACGTTAGCGCAATTCTTATGCTAGTATACGGAGGATTTATTTCTGCCACATCTTTTACGATATGGACAATAGTTTTAAGGTATCATAGCTCGGGAGAGTTCGGCATTTATAAATTGTTTGTACCGATTTTCGGCAGTTTACTTTCAATTATTATATTGGGTGAAGAATTTACCCTTCGGCTATTAATCGGAATGGTGTTTGTAATAGTGGGCTCCTACATATTAAATATGAAAAAGAAGCTCGGCAAAACTTGAAAAGACTTTTTCAGACTGTTGTTGGAACCTGAATTGCCAGGTTAGCTGGAAGAGATGCACATAACCCATAAAAACTTCTATCGGTGTTTTGTATCCAAAGGATTTCCGAGGGATGCTGCTTCTGTAATTGGTTAGTGCAGCGTTTTCTAATTAAGTTTCGTTATAAAAATCGGAGTATCAACAATAAGGACTTGCGGATTTAAGCATTCCTATGGCAAACTTCCACAGATGTCAAAAACAGGACAAAGGTAACCGATGTTTAAAAGTATCAATACAAAATTGTAAAATTGGAGCTTTAAAACTCGCAGGCACTCGTTTTTGCATAAATAAAGACCGGTAATCATTCCGCGTGCATCATCAATAAAAGCATGTAATGCGGATTTTTCTTTCCCGCCGAACCAAGGAAACGGGGTTGCGTCCACTTGCAACAGCTCTCCGAAGCAAGCTCTTCTATTGCGCGTTTTATGCACCTTCTTTCGTGTTCGTCTTTTCTTTGGTGAATAAATTCCATGTGATAACAGAATACGGCGCAGAGTCGAATATGACAGCTGCAATTGATATTCTTCAGTTACTATTTCATGAAAATGCAAAAAATTGCTTTTTGACAATGCGGGATCGCTTCGCAGCGCAAGTAATCGCTGCTCAATTTCTTTCGAGGTCTTCTTTGCAGAGGGACGCTGACTGTTGCCATGCAGCATTGCTGCTAAACCCTTTTCTTTGAACGCCTTTTTTAATTGCTGTACGCGTCTTCGTGAAAGGTTTAATCGAAGCGCAGCCTGTTGTACCGTACATCTCCCTTCTAAGCAGTTGGCGATAACATGTCCTCGTGTAATTTGATCAATGCTCATAAATAATTTCATTCCTCCAGTGTAATGTAATAAGTCAATAATTTCACCTCGGTAAAATATAGGGGTGAAATATTTATTGAAAACTTATAGGGGTGAAATTATCACAGATTAAAGACACTGCTAAAAGCGTTTATTGACATTCCCGTTTTTTCTTGTTATTATGCAAGTCTCAAGTCAACTTAATTATAGCTAATATCGTTTTTATATTTTTTGAAGGAGATATTCATGTCAGGACATAGTAAATGGGCAACAATTAAACATGCAAAAGGTGCTGCGGATGCCAAACGCGGGCAAATGTTTACTAAATTTATCAAAGAAATTTCTATTGCCGCACGAATGGGCGGCGGGGATCCTGCGGCAAACCCCCGATTGAGAACGGCAATTCTGAAAGCTCGTGCGGCAAATATGCCAAAAGATAATATTGAAAGAGCGATTAAAAAGGGAACCGGAGAATTGGGCGGTTCAAATTATGAAGAGCTTATCTACGAAGGCTATGCGCCCGGCGGGGTTGCTATTTTGGTAGAAGTATTAACTGATAATAAAAACAGAGCAGCTGCAAATGTGCGTAATCTCTTTTCCAAAAACGGAGGCAACCTTGGTTCCACCGGTTCTGTTGCATATATGTTTAATCGAAAAGGCGTCATTGAATATGATGCGGAAGTAGCTAGCGAAGAAGCCGTTATGGATGCTGCTTTGGAGGCAGGCGCTGAAGATATTCAAAATGAGGGCGGAATTATTACCGTAACAACCGATCCAAATGATTTTGAAACTGTTCTTGAAGCATTACAAACTAAAGGGCTTGAATCCGTTTCTGCTGAAATTTCAATGGTTCCGGACACTTGCATGTCTCTTGATGCGGAAACAACGCGTAAAGTATTAAAAATGATTGACCGTATAGAAGAAGATGATGATGTACAAAACGTTTACAGTAATATTGACGTTCCTGATGATTTTGAAATGGATGAATAAACCTAAAAAGATACCTTTACAGGTATCTTTTTGACTTTTAACTACCCGATATTTTTATGACTGTATTATTGGTTTTTTGTTTACCGCTTATTTTTTTTGCTTCGATTTCAGTGTATGGCGATAAAGGTCCCAAAATTCTTGCTTTTTTGCTTGGAATCCTACTCGCGACGGTTATGCTTTTTATCCGTTCATTTTTCATCGAGAATTTTGATCCTTACGCTGCAAGCCTGTTAAGTCAATGGGGTAGATTCTTTTTTCTGTATTTCTTTTTTCCTTGTCTTATTTGTCTTCCGATCTATTTAGGAATCCATCATTCTTTTGACTCCGAAACATTGATAACAAGTTCTTCGTGTTTATTCGGTGTGTATACGGCTGTGTTTTTTTCGTATTTATATAACAACACTGATTTGCCGGTACTCACGCCGCTTGTGCTTATGATTCTCTCTTTTGCCGCTTCTTTGTATGTTTTTGAAGCAATACTTAGGCTTGTGCTTGAAAGTTTCGGACTCGTTATTATAGAATATCTGATAGCTGTTATTATATTTTTGGTTTTTTGCGGACTTGGTGCTCTTGTTCTATGCTTTTGGTTTTTTATGTATTCACCGTATATATACGGCGGGCTTATGCTGGGGCTTTGTCTTGTCGCACTTTTACTGTATTTTATAACCAACTAAAAGTATAGGCAAAATGCCGCGTTACGCATTTAAACTATTCGCTGCTCAAGGAGAGTGATTATGGGACTGACATATAAAGATTCCGGTGTTGATAAGGATGCCGGCTATCAAGAAGTTGCACTTATCAAAAACATTGTAAAAAAAACGCATTCTCCGCAGGTACTGTCCGGCATAGGCGGTTTTGGGGCGTTGTTTAAACTTGATACCGAAAAATACCCCGATCCCGTGCTTGTTTCGGGAACGGATGGGGTAGGAACTAAACTGTTAATTGCAATCGAAACAAATAATCATTCCACGATTGGGGAAGACTTAGTTGCAATGTGCGTTAACGATGTTCTCTGTCAGGGTGCAAAGCCCCTGTTTTTTTTGGACTATATTGCTTGTGATAAATTGATTCCGGAAAAACTTGCCGAGATTGTTGCCTCAATTGCCGAAGGTTGTTTAAAGGCTGATTGTGCGCTCATTGGCGGAGAAACCGCTGAAATGCCGGGGATGTATGCAAAAAAGCATTACGATGTGGCGGGATTTTGTGTAGGCGTTGTTTCAAAAAATAAAATTATAGACGGCTCAACAATTCAGCCGGGAGATATTCTTTTTGCCTTGCCTTCTTCCGGTTTGCACAGCAACGGATTTTCATTAGTAAGAAAGATAGTCTTTGAAAAGATGGGCTTTAAGGTGAACTCATTTAATGAAGAGCTCGGCACGACGCTCGGCGAGGAACTGTTAAAACCGACCCGCATTTATGTGCACCCGATGCTTGAGCTTATCGAAAAATTTTCGATAAAAGGAGTAAGTCATATTACCGGTGGAGGCTTATACGAAAATGTTCCGCGCATGCTTCCCAAAAACACCGATGCTGTATTGGATATTTCAAAAGTGCCGATTCCGAAGATATTTTCTCTTTTGCAACAATGGGGCGAGGTTGAAACAAGCGAGATGTACAATACTTTCAACATGGGGATCGGTATGGTTTTCGCGGCGCCGCAAGATGAGGCGGAAGCAATTGCGGACTTCCTTCGCTCAAAAAACGAACGCTGCTATCGAATAGGAGAAATTGCTTCCGGCTCGGGAACAATTCGCTTATGAAAAACATTGCGGTGCTTATCTCCGGCGGAGGCACTAATTTACAAAGCTTAATTGACGCCGCGGAAAACAAGCAAATTGCGGGGAAAATTGTTTTGGTAATTTCCAACAAAGAGACTGCGTACGGACTTGAGCGTGCGAAAAAGCACGGAATCCCGGCCGTGTTTTTATCTCCAAAAGGAATTCCGAATACTGCGTATGCTGAAAAACTGCTGGAAGTTTTTGATAAATACGCGGTTGATCTGATTGTTTTGGCTGGTTGGATTAGAAAAATTGAGTCAAAAATTATCAGCCGGTATAAAAATAAAATCATCAATATTCACCCATCGCTCATTCCCTCGTTTTGCGGAAAGGGGTTTTACGGCGAGCATGTCCATAAGGCGGTACTGGACTACGGTGCAAAGGTCAGCGGCGCAACCGTTCACTTTGTTGATGAAGGAATGGACACCGGAGCAATTATCCTGCAAAAAACAGTGGAAGTTATGCAAAACGATACCGCAGAAAGCCTTGCACAGCGGGTTTTGGCAGTCGAACATGAAATACTGGTAAAAGCGGTTGCTCTTTTTTGTGAAGGAAAACTAAACGTTGAGGGAAGAAAAACAAAAATTATTTGAAACAAAAAGGATACTCCCAAAAATAAACACGGGCGTTTTTAGACTTGGATTCCCCCTTGTTTCTTTTTGGCATAATAGTTTTATATAGATTATGGGATTAAACCTGCTTTATTTTTGATACCTGACTTTTTAGATTAAAACAGTTAAATAAGTGAAGGAAAGTCTCTCCTAATCAAACCTATTGTTCGATATTAGTCTATTTATATTTATTTTAAGGAGTTTTAACGTGTACACTTCAAAAGATTCTGACTTTAACTCTGACATTCCAGTCAAAATTTTGGTTTTTGACCTTTTGGCACACCTTGCATGGATACCGATAACGATTATCGCGCTTTATATTGGCGGTATTGCGGACAATGCCTTGGTTACGCAAGGGCTTACCTCTATTTCCTGTATTATAATGTTTATAGTATTGATAGCCGCTCCGATTCTTAAACGAAAATTTTTACTTAAGCAGATTATTAACTATATGCAAGATCATGAAGCCGCAAGCAGAGCTGTTAGTCTATACGAGCGGCTTACTGTGGGGATTCCGTTGGTGACAGCTTTTACTGTTCCGATATTTCTTTCCGCTGAAATAGGGGTTATCAATAATTTGAATATTTTCTTGCCATACTACGCATTAGCTACCGGAAATATTCTTTTGCCGGGAGCGCTTTTTGCTGTCAGCACAATTCGCGTTTTTGAAGAATGGTGTTCATTTGTTCCGCTTGCTCAAGAAAGTAAATTAAGTATGGCTGCCCGCATTGCAATGGTTTCGATAGTTTCATGTTTGGCAGTAAGTTTTGTTGTAACGGCTCCGCTTATTTCCGACGCAGAACAGCTTAGTCTTGGAATTAAGGTGGCAAGAACACTCCCCTTCTTTGTATACGCGATATTTATGTCAAGTTTAAATATAATTGCCATTGTTCGCAGTACGCTGACGGATTTAAAACCTATTCTTACAAAAATAGAAGAAGTGTCTTTAGGTAATTATCGTCTGGAGCCTGAGTCGATAGCAAGTAGGGACGAAGTAGGTATTCTTACTCGTAACTTTAATAATTTTTTAGCATTCAATAAAGTATTTTTAACCGATTTACATGATGCTGTCAGCAAATCTGATACAGTTGCGCAAAAGCTTTCGATCGATATGGATACAACATCAAAAACGGTGGGAAGAATGCTTGGAAACATATCCGATATCGGCTATACAATAAAAACTCAAACAGATGCAATTATGGAAGCAAGAAAAACTCTTGCCAACATTGCAAAAAACATTGAGTCTCTTGATAAAGATATTGAAACGCAAGCGGGCGCAGTAAGTGAATCCTCGTCGGCGGTTGAGGAACTTGTTGCCAATATAAACTCTATCACCGGAATGCTCAGCACAAACATTGAAAACATCGATGAGTTAAATACTGTTGCAGACGCCGGACAGGTTTCGGTGCGTGAGGCGTACAATTTTGTACAGCAAATAACCGAGGAATCCGCAGGGCTTTTGGAGGCCATAACGGTTATTCAAAACATCGCAAGTCAAACAAACCTCTTAGCAATGAATGCTGCAATTGAAGCGGCTCATGCGGGAGAATCGGGAAAAGGTTTTGCCGTTGTTGCGGATGAAATCAGAAAGCTTGCAGAAGAATCGGGCGGCCAAGGTAAAAGCATCACTGCTGTTCTTAAAGGATTACAGCAAAAAATAGACGCTCTTTCCGTATCGGCATCAGCAGTGGAAAAACATTTTGCCCAAATAATGCAGGTTTTAAAAATAGTCAGTGACAGAAGTAATGAAGTTATGCATGCGCTGAATGAACAGTCTGCCGGAAGCACACAGATTTTATCCGCAATAAAAGAAATTACCCAAATTACGCATTCGGTTAAAATGAGTTCCGGTGAAATGTTACAAGGGAATACCGAAGTAACATCGGAGATGCATCGGCTTGCCGACGGAGCAACAATTGTAGAAGGTAATATGAAAAAAATTAATGAGGGAGCAGGTCAAATCAGCAATGTGGTAAAAGATATAATGATATTAAGCGAAGAAAATAAAAGCGCCACATCAGCGGTAATGGTCTACTTGGACACTTTGAAAATATAACTCGTTGAACAGCATCTATATTTGCTGAAAAACAAGGGATATTTGTAAAAAACTTGATTGCATTTAGAGATGCTCAGTGAGTTTTTGTAAGTCATTGTATAACGATAGTTTAAAAAACATCGTAAAAGAATTCGAGATTATTTCGGCAGTCAATTACAGAAATAATATTCCATGGAAATCTTTGGAATACAAAGCACCGATAGAAGTTTTTAAGGATTTTAAGTATCGTTGCCATTATACTAATCGGAGCATTAACCATAGCGGCCTGAGGATTCAGCCTACTATGGTAAATTACTCACCGTTGCTAAATTCCGAACGATGTTTTGCCTGGACTCTCCAGCGTAAACAGGCAAAACTCGTGTAGGGTTTTGTAATTAACTTCCTGTTATAAAAATCGGAGTATCAACAAAGAGGTGCTGCGGATTTACGCATTCCTATGGTAAACTGCTCGCCGCTGCCAAATTTCAAACGATGTTTTAAAGCATCAATATAAAACTGTAAAATTGAAGCTTTAAAACTCGTAGGCGAAGTTACAGTAAATTTTCAAAACTTCGCCCTATGGTAAGTTTACCCACCGTTGCGCCGTGTCGGACTCTTTTTTATGATTTGCAATTAGTTATATGATTTAAAACTCCATTAAATCATACAAAAAAAACATCACAGTAGTTTTTTAGCTGTTGTTTGACATCGGTATTGCAAAGCAGGCCGGCTGTATCTTGCTTATGTATATGCCTTGAAATCAGGCTTGATTAGATTATAAAATCCGTATACCATAATATGTACTATGCTAGCTTTTAGAATTTTATATAGATTCAATGATAAAATTTTAAAACGCCTTATATCAACTTTACTGATAATCTGCCTTGTTCTTTTATCTGTCTTCTTGCTGTCGGCGCGTTTGCGTCAAAAGAAAAATCAAAAGCTGCAAAAAGAGTTTTCTTTTTTATTATATCAGTTAAATGAAATTGAATCGTACAGTTTTCAGGTTTTGGCAAATAAAGCTTTAAATAGAACCTTTGAAGAGTACATCAACTCGGATGAAGTCTATCAGGTGAGTAAATGGAATACCGAATTCAGCACCTTCACCGAAGGTATTATTCAAAAAAATCCCTTTGTACGTGATGTAATTTTTTTTCCTCTTAACGATGTTAAAAAGAAGGCTCTTACCGTGCGGGAGGATTTAAGTTTTAATGAAATACAGATTATGAGAACTCCTTTTGTTCGCGATAAGGCAAAAGATTTAAACGGTAGATTTTTTTGGTATACTGCGGATAATCATTTAGCCGGTTTACGGCTTATCAAAAATTATAGATCAAATCTGCCTATCGGGATTCTTTGCTTTTATGTTAATACCGAATACATACTCAATCTTTCTGAAAAATTAAAATATATGGGTAAAGTTCTTATTTTAGATGTAAATACTCGCGCAATCCTTTTCCCTTCCGACTTAAGTGATGAAAAACCTCTCCCTGCAAAACCATCGGGTTGGTATAAGGGATTTTCATACCATACGGTTTTTTCTGTTTCTGATTCCAAAGAGCAAAACAATGCATTGGCAATTGTAAGCATAGACAGACCGATTATAGGCTTTATTCTTTACTCACATGTTTCTCTTTATTTATTTCTTTTTCTTCTTGGTGTACTCATTTTGCTTTATTATTTGCAAAGAAAACAGCGGCAAGAGAAACTGCAAGCACAAGAGCGGGAATTGTTTTTTGACTGCTTAAAGAATTTTAATCTTTCTAAAAGAGAGTACATAATTCTTGAGCTTATTTGTCAGGGTTCGACGGGTAAGGAAATTGCATACAAACTCAATCTAAAAGAACAAACAATAAAAAACTATACCTCGCGTTTGTATAAAAAACTTGGTGTTACCGGACGTGTAGAAGCTTGCCAGCGTATCAATTCTTTAATCATGGAAGCAAAAAAAACAGTAAAGTACTAAAGTACTTATTGCAAAACAAGAAAAGCCGTCCAAAAATAGAGTATATACATCTATTTTGGAGGTTAAAAGATGAAAAAAAGAATAGTTTTATTCTGTGTTGCATGCGTTGCAGCGATGTCATTATTAAGCTGCGGAAGCGATTCCGGTGGGCAGGAAAAAAAATCTTTAATGGTTTATACTTCCATGAAAGAGTCTATTATCGGAAAGGTTCGAGATGAATTTTCACAAAAATATCCCGATATCAACTTTGACTATTACTCCGCCGGAGCGGGAAAGCTCATGGCAAAAATTGCTGCAGAGCGTCAGTCAGGACGCATTGCCTGCGATGTGCTATGGACAAGTGAAGTGCCTGATTTTATGCAGCTTAAAGCGGAAGGAGTCTTACTTCCGTATGTTTCGCCGGAATCAGGAAAGATTGTCAGTCCGTTAAAAGATCCGGAAGGTTATTTTACCCCTGCACGATTGGGGACATTGGGTATTGCATATAATACCAATAAGATTAAAACACCGCCCGCATCTTGGCAGGACTTATTAAAGCCTGAATACAAGAACGGATTTGCAATGGCAAATCCTGCCCTTTCAGGGACATCGCTGGTTTCGCTTGCAATGCTTATTGAAAATCTTGGTTGGGATTATATTGAGCAGCTAAAAGCAAACGGAGCAAAAATGGGGCAAGGTTCCGGGCAGGTAGTAGACGACACCGCTTCCGGTGATATTTCCGCGTGCATTGCAGTGGACTATATCACTATCGATAAAATTGTAAAAGGCGCAACCCTCGGATTTGCGTATCCCCAAGAAATGTTGGTTGTTCCCAGTCCTATTGCAATAATGAAAGATACACAAAATGAAGATTCGGCAAAAATATTTATTGACTTTCTTTTATCCGATGAAGGACAAAAAATTGTCGCAGATGCGTATACGCTTCCTATTAAAGAAAACATTCCGGTACGTGAAGATTTAGGGCTGCTTCATCCAGAGGCTGCAACACAGCGAGCATTTCCCTTTGATTACCAAAAACTTATTCGAGAAAAAGAAGAGGTGATCAAAAGATTTACCGCGCTTATGAATCAGCGTTAAAAACAGATATACCGTTTCTCTGTTTCGGAAACGGTATATATTTGGTCAGCCGAGCTTCGCGCTAATTTTTTTGCGAACTATCGACTTGATGAGCGATTTGTAAGATATGGGTTTTACCTGTCTTACAAAAGCAAAAAACGGTTTTCGGAATTTTACGAATTCCTTAAATATTTTTATAGGAGTACAAAATGGACGGTATTACGTTTAAAAATGTCTCAAAGAGATTTGATAAAAAGCAGGTACTCAAGGATTTAAGTTTTGTTATTAAAGCAGGTGAATGCTTTACGATTTTAGGTCCTTCGGGATGCGGCAAAACAGTAATTTTGCGGCTTATTGCAGGATTTGAAGTTCCCGATTCAGGGCAAATTATTATAAATGACCAGGTAGTTGCGGATGGCGATAAAGGGTTTTCTCTGCCGCCGGAGGAAAGAAAACTAGGGGTTGTTTTTCAAGACTATGCGGTATGGCCGCATAAAACGGTAAAGCAAAATGTTGCATATCCGCTGGAAATGCAAAAAGTTCCTGCGGATGCACGAAAGCAACGAATACAAAAAGCAATTGATTTGGTAAACCTTACCGGACTCGAAAAAAGATTACCGTATCAGCTTTCCGGCGGACAACAGCAACGAGTAGCTCTTGCGCGCGCCATCGTTGCGGAAAGCTCATTGCTCCTTCTTGATGAGCCGCTTACTAATCTTGACGCAAACTTGCGGGAAGAAATGCGTTTTGAAATAAAAGCTTTACAGAAAAAAATTAACAGTACTATTTTATATGTTACACATGATCAAGAAGTTGCATTGGCAATTTCAGACAGGATTGCGATTATGGACTCATCCGGAAGTTTTTGTCAAATTGACACTCCTGAGCAAGTGTTTGAACATCCGGTAAATGTATTCGGGTTCGGATTTTTGGGGGTTGCAAATTATATTCGCTTTAAACATGCGGGCGATAAAATCCTGTTTTATCATACAAACAAAGAATTCATACCGACGGAAGGATGTTCGGAAGAACTTGCGGCGAATGCAACCGTATTAGCCGCATTTAGACCGATGGATGTAAACCTTGACAGATCCTCCGGATCGGTAAGAGGCACAATTATCAGAAAAAGTTTGCTTGGTCCTATTATTGATTATGCGGTTGAGCTTGAAGGGGTAATTATCCGTGCGCAAATTCAAACCGAAGATGCTATAAAAAATGAATTAATTTTTGAAGAGGGTGAAAAGTGTTTTTGCTCTTTTAATTCAATAGTATGGTTTCCCGATGACGCTGCTGTAAAGGAGGTGGAAGCATGATAAAGGTTAAAAAAATCGGTGTAGCTGAGCTTGCCTTAGTATTTTCAATATTGGTATTAGTGATCATTGTTGCAGTACCCGTATTGCTTATTTTTACTACTGCTTTGTTTAAGGACGGGCAACTGAATATTAAAGGCGTATTGGAAATCCTTCACTCCGCAGATACGTATCAGGCGCTGAAAAATTCCTTAGTAATAGCTATCGGAACAACTATCACATCTACTATTATAGGAGTGTTTTTTGCTTGGCTCATTGCAAGAACAGATCTCCCGTTTAAAAAGCTTATGAAAGCTTTATTTATGGTTCCGTTCATGCTGCCTTCTTTTATTTGTGCGATGGCATGGAAGGTGTTATTATCACCGCGTGCCGGATATCTGAACAAAATGCTGATGGGTGTGTTCAATCTTGAAAAAGCGCCTATCGATATCATGTCTTTGGGAGGAATTATTGCAATTGAGACAATGTATCTTTTCCCCTTTGTTTTTTTACAGGTATCGGGTGCTTTGGAGCGGATGGATCCGACACTGGAAGAGTCGGCAAGAATTTCCGGGGCAGGATTATTTACCATCACTCGAAAAATAACCTTACCTCTTGTGATGCCGAGCATTGTTGCCGGAGCGCTGCTGGTTTGTTTGTATTCTCTTGCGCACTTCGGAGTTCCCGCCATTCTCGGAACTGAAAAAGGTATTTATAACATACCCACAAAAATTTATGAAAGAATCTATGCATCGGCGGGAAGCTTTGAGGCGATCAGAACGGGAACTATTTTATCGATGATACTGGTTATTGCCGCTGCTATCATTTTAAAGGCTCAAAACATGATTCTGAAAAAAGGCAGATTTCAAATTATTGCGGGAAAAAGCATGCGCCCTGTTGTATTAAAATTACGCGGATTAAAAATTCCTTTACTGATAATCAGTATTGTCTATATTCTTATTACCGTTGTTTTACCGACTGTTACTATATTTTTAATCGGAGGATTAAAAACATACGGGCTTCCGTTCAAAGCTGAAAACATGACATGGCTCAATTATATAGAAATATTTAAATGGAAGCTTACCAAAGATGCAATATGGAATAGCTTATATCTTTCTATAAGTGCGGCTTTTGTTACTATGTTGGCGGGTGTAATGATTTCATACGTCATTGTCAAAATGAAGGTGAGGGGAAAATTTATTCTTGAATTCCTGGGCGTGCTGCCATTTTCCTTGCCCGGAACGGTTATCGCGCTTGGCTGTATTCTTGTCTGGTCAGGCAAATTCGGTATAAATATTTATAATACTGCATGGATTATCTTTGTCGCGTATATTGCCCGATACATGGCATTTGCCTTGAAATCAAACTCGGCGGCATTGGAACAGGTTTCGGATTCGCTTGAAGAGGCCTCAAGATCATGCGGAGCAACTCATTGGCAAACATTAAAAAACATAGTTATTCCGCTCATACGTCCCGGAATGATAAGTGCTTTTTTCTTAATCTTTTTGCCCGCATTACGAGAGCTCACAACCTCGGTTCTATTATATGGCCCTACAACCAGAACAATAGGAGTTGCAATTTACGCATTAAACGAAGACGGAGAAACTGTTCGCGCAGCGGCTTTGGCAAGTGTTGCGCTGCTGATTATTTTTATTGGAGAATTTTCAATACGAACACTCCTGTCAAAATTAGAACGTCGGCAATAATAACGGGGAGGAAATATGGCAACATTAAAACTGATTGATGTAACAAAAAAATTCGGTGAAGTAATTGCGGTCAACAAACTGAATCTTGAAGTAAATCACGGAGAGTGTTTTTCATTTTTAGGGCCTTCGGGTTGTGGCAAGACAACTACTTTGCGAATGATTGCAGGTTTTGAAGACCTTGATAAAGGAGAGTTGAGCGTAGACGGTGAAATCTACTCCTCAAGTATTACAAAAAAATATATTCCGCCCGAGCAGCGAAATTTCGGAATGGTGTTTCAAGCGTTTGCGGTTTGGCCGCATATTACCGTATGGGAAAACGTTGCGTTTCCTTTAAAAATCGGAAAATACGCTAAAGAAGAAATCAAAACTCGAGTGCAAGATGCGCTTAAGGTAACCGGACTGGAAAAAGAAGCTGATTTATACCCGGGTAAACTTTCCGGCGGTCAACAGCAGCGAATAGCTCTCGCGCGAGCGGTTGCGATAAATCCGAAGGTGATGCTTTTAGACGAACCGCTTTCAAACTTGGATCCGCATTTACGAGAAGAAATGCGTTTTGAAATTAAAGAATTGCAAAAAAAATTTCAGTTTACAATTATTTATGTAACCCATGACCAAGCGGAAGCAATGGCATTATCCGACAGAATTCTGGTAATGAAAAACGGAGTGGTGCAACAAATAGATACACCGTTAAACATTTACAACAAGCCTAAAAACAGTTTTGTTTTCAGTTTTATCGGCTTATCAAATTTCATTCCGGTAGATATTGAGCAAGGCTCTATTAGCATAAGAAATGCAAAAGAGGCGGGAATAATACATGCTAAACAGATCCCTGAAGACAAGAGTAAATTATATAACCTCGCATGCCGTCCGGGAGAAATTGATTTTATCCCCGACTCTGAAGACGGAATTTCAGGCATCGTTACCCGAAGAACATACCTCGGATCAATTGTTGATTATCTTGTCCGCGTAGGAGATGTTGACATTCGTATTCAAAAACCGAGGCACAAAAGTATCGCACGGGAAAATGAAAAATGTAAAATCAAATTCAACAATGTATTATGGTATGAAAGAGATGCCGAATAATTCGTAACGCCAAAGATTAATACCCGAACAGTATGCAAAAGAATGATTTTGCATACTGTTCGGGTTCAATTGAAGTAAGCTCTGTACTTACGATTAAGAGTTGTGGTATAGCGTTTTGTAATTAACTTCCTGTTATAAAACTCGGAGTATCAACAAAGAGGTGCTGCGGATTTCAGCATCCCTATGGTAAGTTTGCTTGCCGTTGTCAAAATCAGAACCGCCACGGACGGCGGTGGCTCCACGCAGAAGCGACGTTTTAAAGCAAGACAGATTGTAAAGCTTTAAAACTCGTGGTTTAGTTTTTGCCATGGACGGCAAAAACTAAACCGTTGTGTCGGACTCTTTTTTATAAAAATTTTTACGATTTATAGTGTTGTAATGAATTAAAATATCATTGAGATGTCAAAAGAAGGTTATACTCGGCTGTTCTTTATACAGAAATTTTAATCTTACTTGCTCCGTTTTTGAATACTTGATATAATCCATAAATGCTCTATTTACTGTCGCATTTCCATGTATATTTTGGACCTTTGCGTTTATTTCAATCGTTTACCGTGCTGATCGGTATTTCACTGTATCTTGGTTTTTGTTTGACCGCTTTAATATTGCCTAAAATGTACCGCTTTTTGCCGAAAGATCGGGGGCGGGAATTTACGTTGACCCCCGAAGCGGCTGCCGGAAAACCGACAGGCGGCGGGGTTGTTTTTATCAGCGTTTTTGTGTTGATGATTTTTATTTTGATTATTCCTTCCGTTACCCAAATTGTGGTTCTGATTTTAACATGGCTGGCAATGCTTACCGGGTATCTTGATGATAAAGCGGTTTCTTCTTGGGGAGAATATAAAAAAGGAGCGTTGGATTTCTTATTATCGATTGCTACAACTATTGTTTTGTATCATTTTTATTTTCATGATAAGGTTTCCTATTGGGTGCCTTTTATAACCGGGCAGGTTTCGGTTCATCCGGTAGTTTTTTTTATTATTTCTACCATTATAGTATGGACATCAATAAATACTACAAACTGTACCGACGGTGTTGACGGGCTTTCAAGCACGTTGGTGCTCATGGCTCTTTTGTCTCTTGGAGTGGTTTTTTACTTTCTTTTAGGAAATATCAAGGTCTCTGAGTACCTTTTAATTCCGTTTATTCAAGACGGGGCGCAGTGGGCGTTGCTCAGTTTTAGTCTTTCGGGAGTTTTGATGGGTTATTTATGGCATAATGCTTTTCCGAGTTCGGTGTTGATGGGCGATGCCGGCTCCCGCGCTCTTGGGTTTTTTATCGGCGTATTGGTGCTTGTTTCGGGAAATCCGTTTTTATTGTTGATGACCAGCAGCGTTATTTTAATAAACGGGGGAACGGGCTTACTGAAAATAGTTATGCTGCGGTTCTTTCATATAAAAATTTTTAGCAGCATTCGATTTCCGTTACATGACCATATGCGAAAAAGCAGAAAATGGTCTCCGATGCAGGTGCAAATCAAGTTTATGATTATTCAATTACTTATTACAATTGCGGTGCTTGGGCTTTTATTCAAATTACGATAAACAGGCTTTAAATGACAGCTGAGAATAGTGAGCAGTTTTCCCGTTCTCTTCCATTACTTGGAGAGGGCGGAATGAAAAAACTTTTTTCTGCTTCTGTTGCCGTGTTTGGTCTTGGCGGAGTCGGCGGCTTTGTTGTCGAAGGGCTTGCACGGGCGGGTATCGGCACACTGTATATTGTGGACGGCGATTATATTCAGGAATCTAATATAAACAGACAGCTTATTGCCGTGCATTCATCAATCGGTCAGGCAAAAACCGAGGCTTGGGAACAAAGAATTAAAGACATCAATCCGCTGTGTTCGGTTGTGCCGATACATCAATTTATTCTTCCTTCTTCCGATGGGAGCATTGATGCGTTCCCTTTTTGGAATTCTGTTGATTATATCGTTGATGCAATCGACACTGTCTCCGCAAAAATTGCGCTTGCCGCAGAAGCTGAAAAACGGCAAATTCCGATTATCGCGGCAATGGGCTGCGGGAATAAGCTTGATGCATCCGCTTTTTGCTTTGCCGATATTTACAAAACCGATACATGCCCGCTTTGTAAGGTTATGCGGCGGGAACTGCGGACGAGAAAAGTTGCAAAACTGAAAGTGCTTTACTCAACTGAAAAACCGCTTGTTTCGCGGCGCCCTCCCGCTTCTGTTTCGTGGGTTCCCTCGGTTGCCGGCCTTTTGATCGCCGGCGAAGTGATACGGGACATTTGCGGGAGCATGTCGCATAACGATTTTTAATAACACAATTAGTTTTTTAATTCATTTAATACAAATCATAAAAAATGATTCCGACACGACGGTTTGGTTTTGACGTCCTTGTCAAAACCAAACCTGTGAGTTTGAAAACTCCTATTTATACAAATGCGGTAGTTTTCAAACTCAATTCTGCGTGGAACCACGGGCGTCCCGTGCCCGTTCTGATTTTGCCGTCCGTGGCAAAAACTAAACCGTCTGCTTGGAACCACCGCCACGCCCTGATTTTTAGTGTTCTTGATTAAATCAGTGCTGCGAGTTTAAAAACTCCTATTTATGTCGGTGTGGTAGTTTTTAAACATCGTTTTACATTGTTCTGATTTTGCCGTCCTTAGCAAAACCAAACCTGTGAGTTTTAAAGCTTCTATTATAGAAAGATTCCGACACGGCGCAACGGTGAGTAAACTTACCATAGGGCGAACCTTTGAAACTTCTACCTTTGGTTCGCCAACGAGTTTTGCCTGTTAGCTGAGACGCTCAGGCAAAACATCGTTTGGAATTGAGGAGCGGTGGGCAATTTACCATAGGGCTACTGAACCACAAGCCGTCCGCCGATGCTCTAATTAGTATACTGGCAAGTAAATTATAGAACGGTATAGCAGCCGGTATAACTTTTTTATTTTTCTGCAAAAAAGTGTATTTAGGTAGTTGACAAAAGTGTACGGTTTTGGTATCTTCATCAAGCTGTCAACAACAAACGACAGCTTGTCAAGCTTAACAAAGCATACGAGAACAGAATTCAAATCTTTTAAAAAAACTTAAAAAAAGAATGAAAGAACTCTTGACAAAAGAATGAGAGCTGTGATATAGTCTTATTCGCTTCTCGCTGACTGCGATTACACATCCGGATGGCGAGTAATGATATTTGACAGATAGAGGGAAGGGAAAGAAAAGAATAAGCCAAGGCAAAAGCTTTGGTAAGAGAAGCGTTTTACGATTAAGAATGAAATAAAGAGTAGTAAAAGTGAAAGCTTTTGCTACAGGGTTCCTTAAAATAAGGTTAAGGATACTCTTTAATTATTGGTAAAATCAGGCTCTCTTAGCAATAGGAGAGTTTGAAATATAATAATGGAGAGTTTGATCCTGGCTCAGAACGAACGCTGGCGGCGCGTCTTAAGCATGCAAGTCGAACGGCAAGGGAGGAGCTTGCTTCTCCCCTAGAGTGGCGGACTGGTGAGTAACGCGTGGGTGATCTGCCCTTAAGATGGGGATAGCTCCTAGAAATAGGAGGTAATACCGAATACGCTTATACGGATAAAGCCGTATAAGGAAAGGAGGCTACGGCCTTGCTTGAGGATGAGCCCGCGTCCCATTATGCTTGTTGGTGAGGTAACGGCTTACCAAGGCGACGATGGGTATCCGGCCTGAGAGGGTGGACGGACACATTGGGACTGAGATACGGCCCAAACTCCTACGGGAGGCAGCAGCTAAGAATATTCCGCAATGGACGGAAGTCTGACGGAGCGACGCCGCGTGGACGAAGAAGGCCGAAAGGTTGTAAAGTTCTTTTGCCGATGAAGAATAAGAGGATGAGGGAATGCGTCCTTGATGACGGTAGTCGAGCGAATAAGCCCCGGCTAATTACGTGCCAGCAGCCGCGGTAACACGTAAGGGGCGAGCGTTGTTCGGAATTATTGGGCGTAAAGGGCACGCAGGCGGGTTGGTAAGCCTGATGTGAAATACTCAAGCTTAACTTGAGAATTGCATTGGGTACTGCCAGTCTTGAATCACGGAGGGGAAACCGGAATTCCAAGTGTAGGGGTGGAATCTGTAGATATTTGGAAGAACACCGGTGGCGAAGGCGGGTTTCTGGCCGATGATTGACGCTGAGGTGCGAAGGTGTGGGGAGCAAACAGGATTAGATACCCTGGTAGTCCACACAGTAAACGATGTACACTAGGTGTTGGGGCAAGAGCTTCAGTGCCGGCGCAAACGCAATAAGTGTACCGCCTGGGGAGTATGCCCGCAAGGGTGAAACTCAAAGGAATTGACGGGGGCCCGCACAAGCGGTGGAGCATGTGGTTTAATTCGATGATACGCGAGGAATCTTACCTGGGTTTGACATCAAAAGCAATATTATAGAGATATGGTAGCGTAGCAATACGGCTTTTGACAGGTGCTGCATGGCTGTCGTCAGCTCGTGCCGTGAGGTGTTGGGTTAAGTCCCGCAACGAGCGCAACCCCTACTGTCAGTTGCTAACAGGTAACGCTGAGGACTCTGGCGGAACTGCCGATGACAAATCGGAGGAAGGTGGGGATGACGTCAAGTCATCATGGCCCTTATGTCCAGGGCTACACACGTGCTACAATGGTTGCTACAAAGTGAAGCGAGACTGTGAGGTTAAGCAAATCGCAAAAAAGCAATCGTAGTTCGGATTGAAGTCTGAAACTCGACTTCATGAAGTTGGAATCGCTAGTAATCGCACATCAGCACGGTGCGGTGAATACGTTCCCGGGCCTTGTACACACCGCCCGTCACACCATCCGAGTTGAGGGTACCCGAAGTCGCCAGTCTAACCCGTAAGGGAGGGCGGTGCCGAAGGTATGTTTGGCAAGGAGGGTGAAGTCGTAACAAGGTAGCCGTACCGGAAGGTGCGGCTGGATCACCTCCTTTCTAAGAGAAAGGTAGAACACGAAGCAGTATATCCTGCTTCAATAAAAAGACTTTGAAGTACACAAAGTCTATACTCTTAAAACTATGCGCTTCTTTCTTTCCTTTTCCCTTTGTTTATATAAGTCTGCTAGAGAAGGGGATATAGCTCAGCTGGCTAGAGCGGCGGCTTTGCAAGCCGTAGGTCAGGGGTTCAAATCCCCTTATCTCCATAAAAGCATGAATAATGCTTTTTCCGGTTTATACTTGTATTTATCGGAGCAAGGTCTTTGACACGGATAGGGAAGGGAAGAAAACGAAAATCAAATAAAAGAGCGTGTACACTTATCTTTTTGGCGAGGAGCTGAAGGGGTAAGTAACGAAACGTAAAGAAGGGCCGGTAATATGGTCAAGCGAAGAATAGGTTTATGGTGGATGTCTTGGAGCTGTAAGGCGAAGAAGGCCGTGATAAGCTGCGAAAAGCCTCGGGGAGGAGCACATATCCTTAGATCCGGGGATAGCCGAATGGGGTAACCCGTCAGTAGTGATACTGACATTACATACTTGAATAAAATAGAGTAGTAAGGCGAAACTGAGTGAACTGAACCATCTAAGTAACTTGGGAAAAGAAATCAAAAAGAGATTCCGAAAGTAGTGGCGAGCGAAATTGGAAGAGCCTAAACCCGAATAACGGGGGTTGCAGGGCTGCATGGGCTTACGTTCGGCAAGTGATAAATCTTGTGTATAGCAGAAAGGTTTTGGGAAAGCCTGACAGAGAGGGTGAAATCCCCGTATGCGAAATAGACAAGACTTGCTGGTGCAGTACCTAAGTACGGCGGGGCACGAGGAACCCTGTCGGAATCTGGGTCGACCACGATCCAAGGCTAAATACTTAACAGCTACCGATAGAGAACAAGTACCGTGAGGGAAAGATGAAAAGAACCCCTGTGAGGGGAGTGAAATAGAACCTGAAACCGTAAACTAACAAGATGTTACAGCCCGAAATGGGTAGTAGCGTGCCTTTTGTAGAATGAGCCTGCGAGTTACGGTATGCAGCGAGGTTAAGTGATAGAAGTCACGGAGCCGGAGGGAAACCGAGTCTTAATAGGGCGCAAAGAGTTGCATGTCGTAGACCCGAAGCCAGAGTGATCTAGTCATGAGCAGGTTGAAGCAAGGGTAAAACCTTGTGGAGGACCGAACTATAATCTGTTAAAAAAGGTATGGATGACTTGTGACTAGGAGTGAAAGGCTAAACAAACCTGGAAATAGCTGGTTCTCCCCGAAATGCCTTTAGGGACAGCCTTATACAAAATTATCGGAGGTAAAGCACTGGATGGACTAGGGGGCTTCACCGTCTACCAAACCCAATCAAACTCTGAATGCCGATAATCAACGTATGGGAGTGAGACTGCGTGCGACAAGGTTCGCAAGTCGAGAGGGAAACAGCCCAGACCGTCAGCTAAGGTCCCGAAATACCGCTTGAGTGTGAAATGAAGTGTGGATACAAAGACAGCCAGGAGGTTGGCTTAGAAGCAGCCATTCCTTGAAAGAGTGCGTAATAGCTCACTGGTCGAGTATGCATGCGCAGATAATGTAACGGGGCTAAGCGGTATACCGAAGCTACGGATCAGTTACGAAAAGTAACTGGTGGTAGGGGAGCGTTCCATGTACTGATGAAGGAGTACCCGAGAGGGGCTCTGGAGGGGATGGAAGAGAGAATGCAGGTATAAGTACACGAAAAGGGAGGTGAGATTCCTCCCCGCCGAAAACCTAAGGTTTCCCGGGTAAAGGTCATCTGCCCGGGGTAAGTCGGCCCCTAAGGCGAGGACGAAGGTCGTAGTCGATGGGAAATCGGTTTAGAATCCGATACCTCTTATAATTTCGAAGGCAGGACGCATGAGGTGAAACCCGTCCGGAGAATGGTAGTTCCGGTCGAAGCACGCGAGCCGTTTGACAAGTGGTAGGCAAATCCGCCACTTTAGGTAAGCTGCGACAGCGAGTGTAGCGATGAGCGAAACGAAGCGGGCGTAATCATGGTGCCAGGAAATACTGTCTAAGGTTAGGTTATAAGGGACCGTACCGTAAACCGACACAGGTAGGAAGGATGAGAAATCTAAGGCGCTCGAGAGAACTCGCGTTAAGGAACTCGGCAAAATGCACACGTAACTTCGGAAGAAGTGTGACCTCTGTTTAGTAATGAGTGGAGGTGGCAGAAAGCAGGCCCAGGCGACTGTTTATCAAAAACACAGCCATCTGCGAATCAGCAATGAGACGTATAGGTGGTGACACCTGCCCGGTGCCGGAAGGTTAAGAGGAGAGGTAAGCAGCAATGCGAAGCTTTGAATTGAAGCCCCGGTAAACGGCGGCCGTAACTATAACGGTCCTAAGGTAGCGAAATTCCTTGTCGGGTAAGTTCCGACCCGCACGAATGGTGTAACGATTCTGGGCACTGTCTCAACGCGAGACTCGGTGAAATTTATATGCCGGTAAAGAAGCCGGCTACCCATAGTTAGACGGAAAGACCCCGTGAACCTTCACCGTAACTTATTATTGGGACTTGATGTATCATGTGTAGAATAGGTGGGAGACTATGAAACCCGACCGTTAGGTTAGGTGGAGTCGCCAAGTGAAATACCACCCTTGATACATCAGGTTTCTAACCTCTGACCGTGAAACCGGTAGAGGGACAGTGATAGGCAGGCGGTTTGACTGGGGCGGTCGCCTCCTAAAAGGTAACGGAGGTGCGCGAAGGTCTCCTCACGCCGGTTGGAAATCGGCGCGCGAGTGTAAAGGCACAAGGAGGCTTGACTGCGAGAGTGACAGCTCGAGCAGGTACGAAAGTAGGTCTTAGTGATCTGGCGGTAGCGAGTGGAAGCGCCGTCACTTAACGGATAAAAGGTACTCCGGGGATAACAGGCTGATTTTCCCCAAGAGTTCACATCGACGGGAAAGTTTGGCACCTCGATGTCGGCTCATCGCATCCTGGGGCTGAAGTAGGTCCCAAGGGTTTGGCTGTTCGCCAATTAAAGCGGTACGTGAGCTGGGTTCAGAACGTCGCGAGACAGTTCGGTCCCTATCTGCTATGGGCGTTGGATATGTGAGAGGAGCTGCTTTTAGTACGAGAGGACCGAAGTGGACGAACCTCTGGTGTACCAGTTATCCTGCCAAGGGTAAGTGCTGGGTAGCTACGTTCGGAAGGGATAACCGCTGAAGGCATCTAAGCGGGAAGCCCACCTCAAGATGACATATCCCTAGAGGGTTTAACCCTCTCTAAAGACCCCTTGCACACTACAAGGTTGATAGGTTGGAGGTCTAAGCACAGTAATGTGTTCAGCCGACCAATACTAATAGGTCGTGAGGCTTGACCATATTATCGACTCTTTTTTAATATATTTCTTTGTTTTCTTCTCCTTATTCCTTTTTTTAAGGAAAGTACGGTACGGTAGGTATCGACTCCTTGAAATGAGGTAAACGGTTCCAATCACGTGGTGTGTTGCGTGAAAATGGAACTGTGTAAAAACCCTAAAAAGGGGGTGTGTCAAAGCACTTCCTTATGATAAAAAGAACACACAAACGCATTAATTTTGTTATTAATTGCCCGGTTACCATAGTGGAGAGGTAATACCCGTTCCCATCCCGAACACGGAAGTCAAGCTCTCTTACGCCGATGATACTGCTGATCAGGTGGGAAAGTAGGTAGTAGCCGGGCTTTTTTTTGCTCTTTGTACAATCGACAATCTCCTTTCATGTATTTCTTAACGCTTTTTCCCTTTTATTCTTAACTTCCGGTGTAGTGTTCTGTAATTAACTTACCGTTATGCTGATCGAAGAATTAATAGGCGGTTTACGGGTTTAAGCATTCCTATGGTAAATTGCTCACTGTTGCGCCGTGTCGGGCTCTTTTTATAAAATTTTTTACAAGTCATATTAAATGAATAAAAATCTTCGAACTCTTGTCGTGTGGAAAAATCAATCTGAGACTATTAAAAATAATGATCTTTTAGGTTATTGTGAATGTGAAATAAAGACTAACGAAAATGGTGAAAGAATTTTCAAGTTTATAGGGTGTTGTGTCGGCTTTGACATAAGCGTCTTTAAAATTTATCTCAATGTATAAAAATCTAAATAAGATATTTACCAAATTTTGATTTTATATGCTTTATTGTAATTTACGAGGACCAGCATCGGAATAAATACATCCGCGCTTTAGGATATTCTTCATGCCTTGTTGTTACAACTCATTGACAGAAGTAAAGAAAAGATTGAGATTAATGAAAAGGAGCGCGGAAGGAAATATGAATAAACTGACAGATAATTTTAAACTGCATAACGGATATGAAATTCCTGTTTTAGGATTCGGCACATGGAAAATTGAAGACGGTGATGCTGCAATCAATATAGTAAAATCCGCAATTGAAATAGGATATCGGCACATTGATACGGCGGCTGCTTACGGAAATGAAGTGAGCGTCGGAAAGGCTATTAAAGAAAGCGGAGTTAATCGTAAAGATTTATTTATAACCAGCAAGGTGTGGACAACAGAGCGCGGATACGATAAAACAATGGCAGCCTTTGAAAGAACAGTTTCGAATTTAGGACTTGACTATATTGATTTATATCTCATCCATTGGCCGGCATCAAGTTCCCGATTTAAGGATTGGAAAGAAATCAATCTTGATACGTGGAAAGCATTAACGGAATTGTATAAAGCAGGCCGCGTGCGTGCAATCGGTGTTTCCAATTTTTTGGTTTCTCATTTGCGGGCATTGGTGGAAACAGAAACACCGCCCATGGTTGATCAAATTGAATTTCATCCCGGACAAATGCAAAACGAAACGCTGCAATTTTGTAAAGAGCATAATATTCTTGTTGAAGCGTGGGGGCCGCTTGGCAGAGGAAAAATGCTGACCGATGAGCGGCTTGTAAAAATTGCAAATAAATACAATAAGTTTGTTGCGCAATTGTGTATCCGCTGGTGTTTACAAAACGGCGTATTGCCACTGCCAAAATCTGTAACACCATCGCGTATGACAGAAAACACAGAAGTCTTCGATTTTGTTATTTCAGATGAAGACATAGCGACAATCAATGCCATGCCGTATTTCGGCGGTTCCGGACATCACCCTGACGAAGTTGATTTTTAGTATATGGATACACGTTCGGATTTTCTGGAGATATCGCTACATATAAAAAGCTTTAAATATTATAACGTATAAAAACTGAAATACTAAGGATGCTGTTATGTTTCAATTACAAAAAAATCGTCTTTGGCTCCAAAACAACAAAATTTGGATTTATATACTTAAATACATTACCTATTCGTTTATTCTCTTGCTGATTGTCGGAACAATTGACTTAAAATATCCGCAAGTGCATAACAAAATTCCTGAAATTCTTTTAATGAATGTGGGATTATCTACCACCCTGCTTACAACCCTGGCGGGAGCTTTTTTAACAATTACAACTTTTACTTTTTCGACGATGATGACAGTCATCAATATGTATTCCAGCAGCTTTACGCCAAGCATGCTTTCAAACTTTACTAATAAGCGAATTGTAGCAAAAGTTTTAGGCGTTTTTGTCGGCGGCTTCCTTTATTGTTTGTTGGGCTTGTTTATTATCGGCGGAATTTACGAAACGCGAATGGTTCTTGCCGGTGGAATAGCCACCGTATATGCAATTTTTTGCATGTTACATTTTTTACTATTTGTACACGAAATTTTCAAAATGGTTCGCGGTTCAAACATCGTGCAAAGCGTTTACGAAGAAGCTCTTCCGGTAATTCGCGACCAAGTAGAAAAGCGTAAAAACTCCGCTTACTTTCTTCAATTTGAATATAGCCGTAGCATTAAAATTTATGCAATCGCCACCGGCTATTTAAGCATAATAGATACAAAACGCATTTTAAATATTCTTTCGAGGTACGACGGAGCTTTGGTTGTGGAGCAAAATCTCGGGGATTATGTTGTTAAGGGTTTTCATATTGCAACGCTGCACTTAAAACAAAACTGGGAAATTGCACCGGAAGACGAAAAAGAATTTCTCGATAAAGTTGCGGACTGCTTTATTTATCAAGAAGAAAAATATGCCGAAGAAGACTACCGCTATAGTATTAGTAAGTTAGTAGAGACTGCGATGTGCTCAATCGGTCCCGGTTCAGGCGACCCGAATAGGGGCGTTCATTGTATTCGAAAAATTTGCGTATTACTTGGAAAATTGTTTTCAGTTGGAAACAGCACTATAATTCTTGCAGAAGATGCGGATTTTCGCATTGTGTATAAAGGTTACACTGTTGAAGAAGAGCTATATTACACATTTCGCCAAATTCTTAAATGGGGAAAATCAACAGCGGTCGTCATTGATGCAATCCTGGAAGGCTTATATGTTATGTATCGAATGAGTGAAGGTGAAGCTTGTACAGAAATCAGTAAATATGCAAAGTATGTTTATAAACTCAGCACTAAAACTATTGAAGACCCCTATGATAAAGCATATATCAAAAAAACTTATCGGGTTTTTATCGACGGAGATGAAGAAGAAATCAATCGTGATATTTTAGAAGACGAATGAGAAAAATTTTAAAACTTTCAAACATATTACCACAAACTTGGGGGAAGTAAATTGAAAAATATTACTCTTCGTTACTTTTACTTTATATTGGGGCTTGCAATCAATGCGTTCGGTATTGCATTTATTACAAAAAGCGCATTGGGGACGTCTCCCATTTCAAGCGTACCCTATGTTTTAAGCTTACGGTTTACGGCAATCAGTTTTGGAATGTTCACTTTTATTATGAATATGATTTTTATTTTATTACAAATTGTTTTATTGCGGAAAAATTTTGAACCTATTCAGTTTTTGCAAATTGTTGTAAATGTTGCATTCAGTTGGTTTATCGATATTGCAATGACAGCACTCAGTTTTTTAAACCCGCAACAGAGTATTTTGCAGCTTGTTTTTCTTTTAATCGGTTGTGCAATTCTCGCTATGGGAATCTGTATCGAGGTTGCGGCAAACACGGTTCTTATTCCGGGCGAAGGAATTGTAAAAGCGATATTCACTGTTTTAAAAGCTAAGTTCGGCACGATAAAAATCTTCTTTGATGTCAGTCTTATTGTAATTTCGGTTATTCTGTCTTTTGTCTTTTTTGGAAAATTAAACGGACTCGGTCTTGGCACAATTATTTCCGCCGTCGCTGTCGGGAAAATTGTAAACATCATTAACCACTCTGTTCCGTTTATCGAAAAGATAAAAAACTTAAGTGCAGCCTGATTCCATGCTTTACTGTTACTCGTGTAACGTTTTTTTAATAGGTCAATTATATTTTTTCACTACATCTTACCAAAACATAAAAAATTTTATAAAAAGAGTCCGACACGGCGCAACGGCGAGCAATTTACCATAGGAATGCTTAAATCTGCACTCCCTCATTGTTAGTGCTCCAAATTGTATAACCGGAAGTTAATTACAAAACGCTACACTCGTTTACGATGCTAAAGGCTGCGTCGGCGGTGTTTCCGGATCCATATCGGGTTCAAATTCGCAAAAGAGTGAGTACTTTTCCAGCATTAGAATTTTTGCTATTGCCGCAGGTAGGGCTTTTCGCATCGGAGAAGTTTGCGATAAACTTTCAGGCATAATCCCTAAAATGCGCAATGTAAAATCGCTCATCACAGGAGGGGTCGTCCCGAAGCCTGCAATAAGAGATGCTTCGTCATAGTTTTTTTTAACAAAAGAGTTTTCAGCATTGCCGCTTGTTAAATACTTGCACGGTCGCCATCGGATTTTTAAATCCTTTCCCCTGTCACCGGAATAACCGAATAAGCGGCAAATTAAAGCTCGCCCGCCGTAAACCGTACAGTGGTATCGATTGTCAATATCAAAAAGCAAACAGCCTCGATCCTTATCTAAAACATTTTCGTTAAAATTACCTTCCATAATTTGGAGCGCTCGTTCACGCTGATGACAGAGCATCCAAGCCGCTAAATACAAAGCTTCAACCTCATATAAATCGGGCTCAAAATGAACACAGCACATGCCGCAGCCGTCAATACAATGCACAGGACACGCCGACATCCATGCGCCTTCTGCTTCTTCAATCTCTTCATACACCTTATGCAATGCTAAAATTGCTTGCGCAATCCTTGTGTTCCGAAATGAGTATGTTTCTTTTTCCATTGAAAATCCTTTTTAGGAAAAGCATTTTACCGATATGAACTGTACGCGTCTATAGAAAATAGAAAAAAATTGAAATTTAATAAAATTTTTTTTAATCTTTACACCCGAATTCTTCATGCTGATACTGCGCTTTCACTTGCGATTTTAATTGTTCATCGTGCTGTTTTCTTTCCATTTGTTTTTCTCCTACGGCTTGTCTCCAACTTTTTGTGGGAGGTACATAATGATACAGGGGTAAACTTTGGAAAAATAAAAAACCGATAATAATGACTTTAAAAAACATAAGATTTTTAGAAAAAAATAAACTTAAGTTTAAAAAGAGTTTTTCTCGTTTTTAGACTATGATATAGCGGATAGCTATGGTATAATAGAATATAAGTAGAGTTAATACAATTTAACAAAAACCTACGGAGCTCCGCTGAAGAAAATTCAAGCGGTATCAAAAACAAAAGGATATAGATGAGGAGGAATAACATGGGTTTTATATCTGCTATAATAAAGTTTTTTAAAAAAGAGCAAGAAACAAAGCCGCTTGAGCAGAAAGATTCTGCTATGAATGAGAGTCCTAACATACAGAATACCAACACAGACAAAAAACTAAAACAGGAACAGAAGGCTTCCGTTTCTAATGAAAAAACCGACATCAGAGGACGTTGCTTTGCTCCGGAATATAAAATCGGAACCGACCACTTCTGTCTCTGATGAGAACCATCAAAAACAGGACGCCGATACAGACGCGCATACAATACCTGCGGCAAAGACTGCTGCTTCTGGTACAGCATCGGCACCCAAAGATACCGAAGCACCGAAGAGTCCACGAGATGTGCTAAAAGAATTATTACAGCGGGATGTTTAAAAAAACCGACAGAAGCTTAAAAATTTTTAAATGTTTGATTATGCAATTCACAGCAGAAATAATTAGTAATTATTAAGAGAACAACTATCACACGATTATTAAAGGCATGCGGTTTTAAAGTTACAAGCGGCAGAAAAAGCCGAGGCTTGGATTTCTTCTGTGCTGAAAAATAAAAAAGCATTGTTGGAAGTATTTCCAACAATGCTTTTATAGCAGGGAGAGGACTTGAACCTCTGACCTCCGGGTTATGAGCCCGACGAGCTGCCAACTGCTCTACCCTGCGTCGTCTGGTATACTATACCCAAGACCGCCCGTTCCGTCAAGCCCTTCTGCCAGGATTTTCAAAGATTTGTTTTGAGTATCAAAAAACTCTTTTTAAATAAACGAAAATCAACACAATAATACAATCACGGCGTAGTACATTTTTGATAACTCAATCCGTTTTTAACCCACGTTATATAAATCATCAAAAATTTTATAAAAAAGGACGGGTTTAGACCATTGGTTGAAATCAGCACTGAAAAGCGTGGTCAAGGGGTGGCAGCCCCTTCTTCATGCCTAAAGCCAGGTAAGAAATTGTGTCTTACTTGTGATTTTTCATCCTATGTGTTATACTTTATATCTATTGAGTGCAGAACAAGGTGTCCTTTTCATTTGAAATATTGGCAGATTGAGAGGCTTGTTTTAAAATTACTTTCGTGCCGCATATAAGAATTCAATAAAGAGCGTTGGTTTTGCTAGTACATAGTATTTACGAAAAAATAATCGACATTCTTCTGTGAAAATATATGAAACCGCAAATGAAATAATTTTACAGCCTTAAAGTTTTGTTTGAGAAAACCTTGGAAATTGAATTTTAGGTAAAATAGTATAACTAAGATTATCAAGTTGAGATTGTTTACATAAAAGCAGCTTGATTTTTCTTGCCTAATAAATTTCAAAACGGTTTAATTGATTTTTATTTCATGCGAATCGGGATGTTTTTTACAGGAATTCTCGAGGTTTGTTCAGCATAGATACAGACACAAGGAATCGCTAATGAAATTTTATGATATAAGAGATAAATCGAAAGAGTTTTTGCTAAAAAATGCTGTTTTAAAAGGAAGCGCTAAACCGGACAGTATATATATGCCGGTAAGTATTCCGCAGTTTGCTAAAAGTTTAATTTATAAAAATCCTGCGCCTTCGTTTCGAGATATTGCCTTTGAAGCGGCAAGGGTTTTTTGTGGTGAAGATATTCCTCAAGAAGACTTAATGGGAATTATTATCGATTCTTATCCGTTTACCGCAAATATTTCACCGATTGCGCCCACCACGTATGTACTGGACTTATTTCAGGGGAAAACTTGCTCGTTTAAGGATTTTACATATCGATTTGCAGCTCGGCTTATGCAATATTTTAACAAAAATGAAAAAGCTCCTTTACATGTACTAACCATTGCATCGGGAGCCGGCAGCGCCGCGATTGCGAGTGCCTTTCACGGAATTTCAGGTGTGCAACTTACAATTTTATATCCAAAGGGAGATATCCCGTCTTTTGAAGAAGAGTTGCTTGTGCGTTTTAGCGGTAATGTTAAAGTGATCCGCATAGACGGAGATTTCGCTGCCTGCCGGCAATTGGCAACAAAAGTATTAAACGATGAAGCGGTGCAAACAAAGGGCAATTTAATGCTTCTGGATTCCGCAAATATCGCATTGCTTATTCCTCAAAGTTTTTATTATATCTATGCAGCTCTTGCGGTGAACGCACACAGCAGTTTTTACAATAGAATAGAAAATCCTTCAATAATTATATCTGTTCCAATGGACGATTTTGGAAGTCTTACCGGTGCATTTTTAGCAAAAAAGATGGGCGCCCCTATTGCCGGCTTTGTTGCCGCAAGCGAATCCGATAATGCAATTTCCGAATGGCTTGCAGGCGGCACTGCAGACCTTTCGAACAAAACTAAAAATAATTTTTCACTTGACAGCCGGCGGATTGAACAGTTGTATTCTCGTGAGGAGGTAAGAAAAACCCTTGCGGAATACCGATTTGATAAAAGCTGCATATATCAGGCAATTGAAAAATGTAATGACTCCACCGGCTACCTTATTGAGCCGCAAGGAGCGCTCGCGTGGCTCGCATGGATGGACACATACAAGAGCGCCCTTTATTCTCAAAAAAAAGGAATGGGTTCTCAGTTTTCAGTGGCAGAACCTGAAACGCCGTTCTCCCCCGACTGGTATACAGCCTGCGCAAACAAACAGGCGCTCGGCATTATCCCCTCAACCGCACATCCCGCAAAGTTCGGAGAAATACTGCGAAAAACCACCGGCAAAGACCCCTCTATTCCCTATCGCCTGGAAGATATACTCAAATTACCACGCAAAGGAATTTCCTTATCGGCGAATTATCCGGAATTTAAAGACTGGTTTTTGCACAGCGGCAGGTAATTTCCCTGCGGGAGAACTGTTTAAGCACTAGTATAACGTTTTTTTGATAAGTCGATTAAATTTTTTTAATACATCTTATCAAAAACGTAAAAAGTTTTATAAAAAAGAGCTCGACACGGCGCAACGGTGAGCAATTTACCATAGTAATGCTTAAATCCGCAGCCTCTTATTGTTGATACTCCAATTTTTATAACAGGAAGTTAATTACAAAACGCTATACTAGTATAACGTTTTTTTGATAAGTCGATTCGTTTTTTAATACATCTTTTCAAACACGTAAAAAATTTTATAAAAAAGAGCCCGACACGGCGCAACGGCGAACCTTGGAATTTCTACCTTTGGTTCGCCAACGAGTTTTGCCTGCTTACGCTGGAGTATCAGGCAAAACATCGTTTGGAATTGAGCAACGGCGAGTAAACTTACCATAGGGCAAAGCGTTAATAATTTGCCTTCGCTTTGCCAACGAGTTTTGCTGTTTACAATAAACTATCAGGCAAAACATCGTTTGAAATTTTGCAAGGGCAAACTTACCATTGTATGACCTGCTCTATTGCCCCGCTAAATTCGAACAACGTTTAAAAACGCACATGCTCCTCTAACAATTTATATTTTAGAATTTTTCGCCGGGTACTATCTAAAATGATTTATCTCAGGCATAATTGGATTTACGTACGTATAATGAGTTTAGCCGCATTCGCAGGTGAGCGGAAGTTTTATCAATCTCATTTTTCACGAAGCAGTTAAAAAAATTATTTTTACTGCGAAGGGAAAAATACATTCTTCTTAGCTCTTGTCTTGGCAGATGTTCAAGCGCTTCTCTTATAAACTCCGAAGCATACCGGGTCTGAAATTCTTTTTCTTCAAGGTATCGTCTATTGTAGCTATTAAACTTTTAATATCTGCGTTTAAAGTCCCTCCCAGAAGGACATAGTTAGAGGCGTGGTTTGATCTAAATATCGTTCCTTCGGAATCCACATTTTCCAAAAATAATCGTATTTCATATAAAATTTCTTCGGGAGAAGGCATCTCAAACTTTCCTGCTAAAACATCCAAATATAAAGGAGTGTTTTTGTAAATTCTCATAGTCAGGTATGACACATAATCCGGCTTTGTCATTGAAATGAGTTTTGCCGTATTAACCGCATTTTGTTCCCACTTCTCTCTGCCGCCAAGACCTGCAATAATCGTGATAGAAGAGCTCACTCCCGCCGCCTTCACCTTTTCCATAGCCCGTAGATAATCATCACAGTATAAACCTTTCTTAATGCTTTTAAGAATCTCGTCATCGCCGCTTTCAAATCCTATATACAACATGCTAAGCCCCTTATCATAAAGGCTTATCAATTCTTCAACACTTTTTCTATTAATATCTCCCGCTGTTGCATAGGAACTGATTCTTTTAACATTGGGCATATTCTCATTAATATAGTCCAAAAGCTTTAGCAGCGTTTCTGTCTTTAGGACAAGAGCATCTCCATCGGCAATAAAGACTCTCTCAAAATGAGGAAAATATTCTCTAATAGTTTCCAGGTCTGAAACTATCTCTTCATATTTTCTCACAACGAAAGGTTCTCCCTTATACATGTAACAAAATGTGCAGTCGTTATGAGAACATCCTATGGTCGCTTGAATAATCAATGAGTTTGCCTCACTTGGCGGCCTAAATACATTTCCGTAATAATTCATAGCCTACTTTCAATTACAATTTTTTACCATGAGCAGCCAAAAGCGGCTCATCCCAAAAATGCTTTGACAAGTTCACAAATACTCCTGAAGATTCTCCTGTCTTTTTATTTCATCATTCCGGCGTATCGTGGTTGTGCGTGCATTCTTTATAATACAATAACCTTAATTATACAAAAATTTTTATTTTATTCTACTGTCTTTTTTAGTAGCAGGGCTAAAAACGGTGAGTGTTGAGTATACTATCTATTTTCATAATAAACGTATTATTCCTTGAAAAGAATTTTAATAAGTGTCGGTGAAAATGGAAAAAGAGTGCAAGGATTTTCCTTGTACTCTTTTTTTGGGGCTATTTAGTTTTCTTTAATCTTGACCTCAGCTGTTGTTACCGTAAAGCGTTTTTTTAGCTGAGCTTTTGTTGTGCCTTTCTCAATCTTTTCTGAAGGTCTTTCATCTTTTATAACCGGATACTTTTTATCGTCCTTCTTTATATTCTTCAACATCTCTGCATTAACGAATACTAATTTTGCTGCAATCTTAACGCTAGATATGTCTTTATCTTTTGCCTCCGCGACCAACCCGTCCAAAAACTTATATAAGCGTTTTTTTGTTCTTTGTTGGAAAAAGGACTGGAAATGTCAATATCAGTTCAGTATTTTTATCCCCTAAATGTATGTTCAAGCCACTCCATTCTTTTTCTTTGTGACTTTCAGCCGATACAATGTCGGCGGTAAGCCATCCTCATTAACCGTACTGATTCTTTTCCGGTTGTAATAGACCATGGTGTATTGCCATACAAGCGTTTTCACTTGTTTCCGCATCATCTTTGTTGTATCTATTCTATATAAAAGTTCTTTCTTTAGTGTTGCAAAAAAACTTTCCATGCGCGCATTGTCATAACATTTTCCAACATCACTCATGCTTTGGATAGCTTTGAATTTTCCAAGCGTTTGTTTATACGCTATGCTTGTAAATTGGCTTCCGGCATCACTGTGAACTATGACTCCGGCTCCAGGCTGCCTCATTTCAAACGCTTCGGTTAGTGCTCGTATGCACAACTCTTTTTTCATATTACTATCCATCGCAAGCGAGACAATCTCTCCGCCGCAGGCATCGAACATCGGACAGATGTATAATTTTCCGTCAGCGCAGGGAACTTCTGTTATGTCCGTGAAGTAGAGTGTATCCGGTTCTGATGCATAAAAGTTTCGCTTTACTAAATTTTCAGGTCGTTGCGCTTTTTTATCCGCTTTGGTAAGTCCGTCAGGACTTCTGCGGCTTTCATGCAGGAGATTTCCCTTTTTCATGGCATTTCGTACCGTCGCATACGACTTGGGATTGCCTCGCTGTTTAAGAGCGCTCACCATTCGCACAACGCCATAATTATCATTGTAATAATCTTCCTCGATAATCTTATGTATTTCGGCCAGAAGAAGCTGCCAGCGTTTCGGTTTATTACGATTTTGTTTCCATTTGTAATAGCCTCTTTCGCTGACGCCTAACGCTTTGCATATCGACAAAACCGGATGGCTTTTTTTGCCGTCGGCATTTTCACACGTGTAAAAAATATATGCAAAGATAGTGCTTTTTTTCACTTCTTCCAGCCCTTCACGAAAAAAGCGAGTGCGCCTTGCAAGATTTCGTTGGCTTCTTTGAGCTCTTTGATTTCGCGCTGGAGCTGTCTCTCTCGCTCATCCAAAACGATAGCTTTTGCCGTTGCAGCTCCGTCGCTTGCTTTATAGCGATTTTTCGTTTTTCGCCAATCGGTCAGCGTCCCGTATGAAATACCGAGATTCTTCACCGCTTCTTTTGTGCCGATTTCATCTGACAGTTGTAATGCCTGCTGTTTAAATTCTTGACTATAACGTCGCATAGTATCCTCCTACTATTCCCTATTATATACCTTAGGGGCTTTTTTGACTGTACGTTTATTATATCCTTCCAAAATAGCGCGTAGCCTAAACTTACTTCCATTCCCCCATCGTCCCGCCCCGCCTTTTTTAAGGCGTGGCGGAACTCGGGACGGGAAGGGATAATTGGAATAAGGCCCCCTGAAAATGGGAGCTTTGCAAAAAAACTAAATTAATTTTCCATAGGAGGAAAAAATGAAATTTATTAATTATGAAGACGTTAAAAAATTAACACGTCAGGACCTTATTAAAGAAATTAAAGCCAAAGCAAATAAGATTTCCGAAATAAAGCTTGGAGATTTTTTATTCACCGACGACGGCTCGTTTGCGCCCACACACGGCGTATACCTCTTTTTGAATGAGAACAAAGAAGTACTCTACGTCGGAAAAAATTCGGCACGGAGTTATATTGAAAGAATCCCCGCACATTTCGATGTAAGGTTCGCCGCATGGATGAATAGTTTTTTTATGGATTATATTAAAGCCAAGAATATAAACATTACGCCCAATCTCATACGCAATATGTATAACAGTAGCGAAGTACAAAATCAAATAAAAAAGATGTAATGCATATCCATAATAACTACTATATTAGTTTTATTTACATGCCGGGCTTCAGTTTGTTTCAAAAAGACTATAAAGATAAAAGGTCACAAGCCATTCAGGGCAAAATAAATCGCTTGGAGCAATTTTTTCTCGCAGAATACATACAGCCGAAATTAAACGGTAGAAGGAGCGATAAGAGAGGGACATATAATAAAAAGCTGGATCAAATCATCGTAAAAAAAGCCGAAAAGGAAAAACGAAAGATAGGGCTCGACGATATTACACTTGACGATTTTGAAAAATATAAGCCGTAACACCTATACAAAGGAATCTTGACGACCTCACTCTTGCGGAATTTGAATAACTACACCTTTGACGAACTTTTTGAAAAGGCAAAGCTGTAAACCCGCAAACTCAGCCCATTTCATGCTAAAAGCCATGCTTGCAAAAAGCATGGCTTCTCGTATTCCTCCGCCACCCAGATCCAAAAGCAGCCCCTTAATGCGAAGCATAAGCCAAAACCGCCCTGCGCCAGCAGCCACTGAAAACTTCTAAATACACATCCACTATTGCCTGAGCCCCACAACTGAAAACCTCCTTACTCCATAGCGGACGCTGTTAACTATTGGTTTCACCGCACGGGTTCTTAGGGCAGCGCCCTAAGCAGCGTTGAAGAGGAGGAGAAACTTGCTCTGAACAAGTGTCTCCTCCTCTCTCTGGTGCAGGGGTTAAGGGGACGCAAAGTCCCCTTAATGCAACGCATAAGCGAAAAACGCCCTGCGCCAGCAGCAACTAAAACCCGAGGTCTAAGGGGCAGCAGCCCCTTAATGCAACGCATAATACATCAAAAAAACTCTTTTAGAGTGATAGAAAACTGATTTTTGTTTACTGTAAAAAAGCCTTCTTTTTGCATTTTGCTTATTTCATTTGATAGGGCGCTGCGGTCTACTTGCAGGTAATCGGCAAGCTCTTGTCTGTTAAAAGGAATGGTAAATTCCCACGAGCTATTCTGCGCCGCCTGATGTGATAAATATGAAAGCAAGCGGCCGCGAATTGATTTTGATGATACATAAAACATTCGATGCGATAAATGCAAGTTTTTTTGTGCTAAAAGTGAAACAAGATTGCGAATAACTTTTGTGTGATATGCGCAGGTTTGCGGACAAAGGGTGAGTAAGGGCTTTGTTTGTAAAAAAAGAATATCGGTATCTTCGGTTGCGACAACATCTACCATCAAAGTTTCTTTTTCGCTGCATGCGTAGGTTTCGGCAAAAACCTTTCCGATTCCGAGCTTATCCAAAACGGTTTTGTTTCCCCAAACATCATTATTTTCTATTATTACACTGCCCGATAAAACAATACCTAAGGCGCTAACCTGTTCGCCTGCACGGTACACAGTTTCTTCTTTGGTAAAATGCTTTTGCTTTCCGCCAAGACAAAGCAGCACGTTTTTTATTTCTTCAGGCGTTATGCCCCGAAACAAAATAGTATTTGATAACATAAAAAAATCCATAATTCGCCCTTTCTTGTTGTTTAAACAACAGAATTGTTTTAATTATCATAGTATATTTATCTCAGAGTATCAAGGGTAAGGATGATTTTTTTGTATAAAACACAGAAAAAACCATCATGCACATTTTCACGTAAAAAATTTTTTCTAGGAGAGTAGAGTATGGAAAACAAAATGTTTTGCTTTCAGTGTCAGGAAACAGCCGGCGGCAAAGGCTGTACCCTGTCGGGAGTATGCGGTAAAAAGCCGGATACTGCAGCCATGCAGGATTTGCTTATGTATGTAACCAAGGGGCTTTCCGTCGTAACAACGCAGCTGCGTGCGGAAAGAAAAACCGTAGCAGCGGATGTAAATCACACCGTAACGCAAAATCTTTTTATCACAATAACCAACGCCAACTTTGACAATGAGGCAATTATCACGCAGATTCAAAGTACGCTAAAATTAAAAGAGGCGCTGCTTTCTCAAATTGAGAAAAAAGAATCGCTTCCTGAAGCCGCTTTGTGGAATGAAGATGTAAGTGCCTTTGCCAAGAAAGCGGTGGACGTCGGCGTGCTTCACACAAAGAACGAAGACATCCGAAGTTTGCGCGAGCTTATTACTTACGGGCTAAAAGGCTTGTCGGCGTACTCAAAACACGCAAACGCCTTGCTGCACGACAACGATGAGGTAGATGCCTTTATTCAACAGGCTCTTACAAAAACCTTAGACGATAGTCTAACGGTAGAAGATTTGGTCGCCCTCACTTTAGAGACGGGCAAGTATGGTGTGGAAGGCATGGCGTTACTCGACAAAGCAAACACATCAACGTACGGCAACCCCGAAATGACAAAAGTAAATATCGGCGTAGGAAAGAATCCCGGAATTCTTATTTCGGGGCATGACTTGCGTGATATGGAAATGCTTTTAAAACAAACTGAAGGAACGGGTGTCGATGTGTATACGCATTCTGAAATGTTGCCCGCACATTACTACCCCGCGTTTAAAAAATATTCCCACTTTGTCGGCAATTACGGAAACGCATGGTGGAAGCAAAAGGAAGAGTTTGAAAGTTTTAACGGCCCGATTTTAATGACCACAAACTGTATTGTCCCGCCGAAAGAAAGTTACAAAGACCGTTTGTATACAACCGGCGCGGCGGGATATCCGGGGTGTAAACATATTGCCGGCGATATCGGCGAAGAAAAAGATTTCTCTCCGCTTATTGAACAGTCAAAGCGCTGCTCTCCTCCGACAGAAATTGAAAGCGGAGAAATTATCGGCGGCTTTGCGCATCACCAAGTTTTTGCATTGGCAGACAAAATAGTTGATGCGGTAAAGTCCGGCGCAATAAAAAAATTCATTGTTATGGGCGGCTGCGACGGACGCGCTAAGGCAAGAAATTATTACACCGAATTTGCGAAGGCTCTGCCGAAAGACACTGTTATACTGACAGCAGGCTGCGCAAAATACAAATACAACAAACTGGATTTAGGCGACATCGGCGGCATCCCCAGAGTTTTAGATGCGGGGCAGTGCAACGATTCATACTCTTTGGCAATAATTGCGCTCAAGCTTAAAGAAGTATTCGGCTTGGACGATATAAACAAACTTCCGATTATCTACAACATTGCATGGTATGAGCAAAAGGCGGTAATCGTCTTACTGGCTCTCTTGTATTTGGGCGTAAAAAACATTCATCTCGGCCCGACACTTCCGGCATTTTTAAGTCCGAACGTTGCAAAAGTATTGGTAGAAAATTTCGGCATTGCCGGCATCGGCACCGTCGAAGATGACATGCAATTGTTTTTTGGAAACGATGAGGCAAAGCCTGCAATCAGCGCCGACATGCTAATCGGTTCCATTGTTCGAAAATTTCCCGAAGCTGTTCCCGTCTTAATAGCACAGGGAATGCATTGCCTTGGCTGCCCTTCCGCACAAACCGAAACTTTGGCAAACGCCTGTTTAGTTCACGGATTGGAAAGCGAATCTGTTGTAAAAGCTTTAAACAAAAGCTTGCATTAAGCTCTGCGGTGTAAACGGCAGCATGAATTTACGATAAAAATTTGAAGAGGAATAATATGGATAGTATTGAACTGATGATAAAAGAGCATGAAAATATTTTAAAATTTATTTCGGTTATACGCAAAGCGTGCTGCCGAATATTGGAAGGAGCCCCGGTGCCGGTAGAAGATTTTACCGCAATGATCAGCTTTGCCCGCACGTATGCGGATACTCATCATCACGGAAAAGAAGAAGAGATTTTGTTTCACAATATGATTGAACATATCGGACAGCCCGCCACCGGTCTTATTCAACATGGAATGCTTGTCGAGCATGACATGGGGCGATTTTTTATATCAAGATTGGAAGAGGCTTTAACCCGTTATGCTGCGGATCCAAACACGGAAAACAAACTTGATATTATTATGTACAGCGCGGGATGGGCAGACCTGCTTACTCGCCATATTGAAAAAGAAAATAAAGTTGCCTATGTCTTTGCACGGCGCGAATTGCCGCCAGAAGTTTTGCACAACATCGACAAAAAAGTACAGGTTTTTGAACAAGAAGCAGCACACAGAAATGTACAAGAAAAAAGTTTGCAGTTGCTAAAAGATTTGACAGCTAAGTACTGCTAAGTATTTAACGATAAATCTTGAGGGGGAAAATCCCCCTGCCTCCATAAAAGTTCGCTGCTGCTGTTTATTTCAAGCAAGGCTTTTCGCTCATCCGCTCAAAGCTTGCATTTGCGTAACACGAGCAGCGAACTTGTTATTCCGGCACCCCCTTGCCCCGATGTTTTTAACCGATGCTGCGTATATCCACAATAATACAAAACAACTACAACTTTGTTTTGTTTTTATCTTTACAGCGCCGCAACGCAATACCAAAACATGCCGATGATTTTCCATCGTGATTCTTCTGTACAGTATACGGAACGTCGGCTTTCTCTAAAGTTCAAACCGCTAAATTCTTCGCCGCAACATACATGCGTTGTAAAATTCCGTATACGCATGCCGTTTTCTGCAATAACCATATTGCGGATTTTCTTATGACCTCCAAAACTATTTTCATATAGTGTAGCGTTTTGTAATTAACTTCCTGTTATACAAATCGGAGTATCAACAATAAGGGACTGCGGATTCAAGCATTCCTATGGTAAATTGCTCACCGTTGTCAAAATTAGAACGGGCACGGACGCCCGTGGTTCCACGCAGCAGCGACGTTTTAAAAGCACAACCGCTTTCCAGTGCTTTTAAAACTCGCAGGCATAATTTTGCCACGGACGGCAAAATTATGCCGTTGTGTTGAGCTCTTTTTATAAAACTTTTTACGTTTTTGCTAAGATGTATTAAAAAAATTTAATCGACTTATTAAAAAAACGTTACACTATTTTCATATAGTTTATATCGCCATAATGCTATTCAGAGAAAATCGTTTCGATCCGCAGCGTTTAAAAAAATGCAGCGCATCGCGCAAAGAACACACTCAAAATAAAAATACTTTTAGGGTATACCTTTGATATTGTTTTCATGATATACTTTTATCAGTTACATAGTATAAGGAGATTTTTATGAGTAGGACTATCATTCCTTTATGGAATAACTGGCTTTTTAAAAAAGATTTTAATAATTCCGATATACGCAAAGATATCGCAACCGATGATTTTACACCGGTCGGTATCCCTCACATGGTGCAGGAAATTCCTTATAATTATTTTGATGAGCGAAATTATCAATGTATTTCTTGTTATCGCAGGGAATTCGCTGTTGATGAATCAATGCGCGGAAGTCGGGTGTTTATTGATTTTGAAGGAGTTATGGCTGCCGCTACCGTATATATAAATGAAAAAAAAGTCGGAACGCATAAGGGCGGCTATACACCGTTTAGCTTTGACATAACCGATTATGTACTATATTCTAAAAGCGGCGCAGCAGATAACCTGCTTGTTGTTGAGGTTGATTCCACCGAACGCGCCGATATTCCGCCATTTGGATTTGCAATCGATTATTTAACCTACGGCGGAATTTATCGGGAGGTTTGTTTACGATTTGTACCCGAAGTGTATATCAAAGATGTGTTTTTTCAGCCGCTTGACAGTGATAAACTTGAAAAAAAACTATTAGCAAATATTGAGTTTGAAAATACAGGAGCGGAGAATAAGGATATTACGTATTCTCTTGTACTGAAAGATATGCAGGATACGATTATCGCAGCAGTAACCAATTCATGTATTGCCGCAGCGGGAACTTCTTTCCAACGGGCAGTACTCACCGATTTACAAGATATTCAAGTTTGGGACATTGAAAATCCCCAATTGTACAGGGCTGAGCTTTGTATTGTTTCGGATACAAGCCGTGATGAAGATATTATTTCCGCTACTGTGGGCTTTAGAACTGCAGAATTTACGCCCGAAGGTTTTTTTCTGAATGGAAAACAAATTAAAATTCGCGGTTTAAATAGACACCAGGCATATCCCTATGTCGGATATGCAATGCCGAAGCGTGCGCAACAAGATGATGCTGACATTTTAAAGCACGAGCTGGGCATAAATCTTGTGCGCACGTCTCATTATCCGCAATCAAAGCATTTTTTGAACCGCTGCGATGAAATCGGGTTGCTTGTATTTGAAGAAATTCCCGGCTGGCAGCATATCGGCGATGAGGCTTGGCAGGATGTCGCTTGCAAAAATGTGGAAGAAATGATCTTACGAGACCGCAATCATGCATCAATTGTATTGTGGGGAGTACGCATCAATGAATCGCCGGATTCTCATAATTTTTATTTGCGCACAAATGAGATTGCCCGCCGTCTTGACCCTACGCGGCAAACCGCAGGCGTGCGTTGCCATGCAAACAGCGATTTTCTTGAAGATGTCTATACAATGAATGATTTTATATGTGGTTCAGTGCAGCCCGACACCTTGCGGGATAGAGCTCTCAGACCGCAGCGGGAGATTACCGGTCAGGCGGATTTAGTGCCGTATATGGTAACAGAATTTGCCGGACACATGTATCCGACAAAGCGGTTTGATCAAGAAGAACGATTGGTTGAGCATGCAACTAAGCACTTAATGGTACAAAACACCGCCGCATTAAATCCTCATATCTGCGGAGCAATCGGTTGGTGCGCCTTTGATTATAACACGCATTATAATTTCGGTTCAGGTGATAGAATTTGCTATCACGGTGTGATGGATATGTTCCGCATTCCGAAGTTTGCCGCTGCAGTATACGCAAGTCAGATGCCTCCTTCAAAAAAAGCAATACTTGAACCGCTTACCCGTTACACAATCGGAGAGCGCTCAATAGGCGGTATTGCGCCTTTGATGATTTGTACAAACTGCGATTCCGTACGCGTGGTAATAGGCGAGCAGGATTTAGGGTTATTCTATCCGTCAAAAGAACGCTTTGCCGGACTGGAGCATCCTCCTATTATTATTTCCCAAATAGAGGGAGTTTGGGGCGGCGGCTGGCTTGATGCAGCTTTTATCGGATACGTAAACGAAAAAGAAGTTGCGATAAAGCGATTTGCCTGTAACCCCACTGCGGTTGATCTTGCTGTACACAGCGACCACACAGAGCTCTCCGCGTATGAGCCCGATACTACCAGAATAACCGTAAAGCTTACAGACCGGTTTGGAAACGAGCTGAGCTTCAGCGATGCGATTATCAAGGTTCAACTTGAGGGTCCTGCCGAAATTATTGGACCAAAAGAATTTGCGCTTATCGGCGGAGTTCGAGCATTTTGGATTAAAACAAAATTCGAAAGTGGCACGGTTACGGTAAATGTCGCGAGCGAAGGCTTCAAAACCAAGCAAATAACCATTCAAGTTACATAAAAATTTGTTTGAAAAATAATATCGGGTGTCTCGTAAAAACTAATCGAGTTTTTAAAGATGCCCGTTTCTTTGTCTTTATTAATTAATGCCGGATCAAAATTTTAAAGCATTTCAATTGCATAAAGGCAAATAAACTGTTTTATAGTAAAATCTAAAAAAGGAAGTTTTTATGTCTGTTATAAAATTTAGCATAAAAAATAAAAAGCTTTGTATTTCAATGGATACCGGTATGAGCTCCCGCTCTTTTGCGCAATCAAGGCAAAAAGACTGCTTTTCCGAAAAAGGATTTATTCTGCGCGATGCACGGGTGATTCCTTTTCAATTTGAAAAAACCGAGCTCGGTATCCGAAATGGTAAAGAAAGCGTTTTTTTAACGGCCGAGCTTTCTCTTCCGGAGCTTGAATATGAAGAGTCGGTAAATGTCCAAACGCTTTATGCAAACATTTTACAGCATTTATATGAAAAAAACACTGATAATCTGATTTCCAAAAGCGATATACAGGCTGTCCAAAATGTTTTAGAAATTTTCTCCCGCATTCTTTTTGCAAAAGAGGAAATTTCTGAATTGTTTTTGACAGAGCTTGCGGCGGCAGGTACGCAAAGTATTGCTTTTCTTAAAGAAACAATTATTTTATTGCCGCCGATAACAACCAAAAACTGTCTTATGGCACAGCCGAAGGCTGAAAAGCTTGACTACTTATCCGCGGTGCACCCTTTTGCCGAAAAAGTATTGCTAAAAGAAAGCTTTGGGTTTTTGATTGCCGGCACGCTTTACTATCTTCTGTGCGGGAATTCCGCATACGGGAAAGGCATTAAAAATGAAAATACTCTTTCCGAAAATATGCTTGATTCTTTTTTTGACCCGCCGAATACCCTTATACAAAATATTTCGCAAAATGATTCCGATCTTCTTTCATTTTTTTTAAAAGTGAAAAAAAATAAAAAAGAGAAAGAAAATCTTGTCGCCTTTTTTGGTAGGCTTTTTTCTTTGCCGGAACGCCTTGAAAAAAATCAGGAAAACTTGCTGCAGGATCGCGAAGCCTTTTATCTGCAAAGAGAAAGAATTCTGCAACAACAGCAAAAGAGTATTCAAAAAAAGCGATTTTTAAGAAAGCACAGAACAAAACTGACTGTCGGATTTTTTGCTTTTTTGACTTTGTCGCTTATATTTGCAAGTATTATATACAAACAAAACTCTGCCCCGGATACAAAAGGATTGACATCCTTGCAAGTTGTTGAAGGTTTTTACACAGCTGTTGCGGAACTTAATCAGGAAATTTCTTCCGCATATGCAACTCGAAACGGAGGCGGAAAGTACGAATCATTAATGATGAATCTCTATGTGATAAAAAAAACACGCGAAGGCTATGAACAGCGAAAAATATATTTTACACCGCAAGAGCTTGCGGTGTTGTGCGATAAGATAAAAGAAAAGCAGCCAAGCGCTTCTTTTGAAGAATTTTGCCACGCTGTAAAAAAAATCATGCAACTTGGTTCAGTGTATGGTATTACTGATTTAAAAATAACAGTAAAAGAGGAGAATCCTTCGCAAACAGTGTTTGATGTTTTGTTTTTTTATTGGCTGCCGACTCCGTCGGATGCTCAAAGCAAACTTTCAGCGGAAGATCCTTTTTCTCCGAAGCTGGAAGAATTCGGCTTTCCGGTGCAGGTATATCACAAGCATGATACAGTATGTCTTCAACTATATAAGGATCGTTGGCTTATTTCTTCTATAGATTCACAAGAGCGGCTTGTAGCTGAAGACGGAAAAAATATCCTCAAAGCATTTTTCAAAGAATCTGAAAAAGCTGATTATTTACCGTAATCGTTTATGCTAATCGATAGAAATTTTTTAAGTTATTATCGAACAGTAGCCGCTCTTTTCTTGGGCGGCTCCGTCTCGGTTTCTTCTTTTTCCTCTACTTGTGCAGTTTGCTTTGTATTTTTAGCTGCCATACGCATTTTATGAATTCGTCTGTTTATCTTTGAATGCGTTTTTCTATAATACACAACATAAAAAACTAAATTTAAATAAAGAATAATTATTACAGTAACAAATAGTACTTCAGGAGAAAAAAGAACATTTTTTAGTATTTGAAATAAGCTTGGCGTACCCATATCTCTATTATCGGCATAAAAACCAAAATTTATTAGTTTTTCTGTTTCACTGTAAAGAAAGGGTACGCTTTAATTCTAATGGAGCGTTTTGTACTTAACTTTCCTGGTATAAAAATCGGAGCATCAACAATGAAGGACTGCGGATTTAAGTATTCCTATGGTAAATTGCCCACCGTTGGCGAACCAACAGTAGAAATTCTAAGGGTTCGCCCTTGCGCCGTGTCGAACTCTTTTATAAAATTTTGTATTAGATGAATTAAAAGTTAATCGAGATATCAAAAAACGTTATACTAATGAAAATCACCCCATGTTTTGCCGGATTCAATGTTGACGCGCAATGGCACCAATAGTTTTACCACCGATTCCATTTCCTGCCGAAGGAGGGTTTTAACGGTTTCGGTTTCCTTTTCCGGAGCTTCGCAAATAAGTTCATCATGCACTTGCAATAAGAGCTTTGCCTGCAATTTATGAGCTTGCAAAGCGTTTTGCACTTTCAGCATTGCTGTTTTTACAATGTCGGCGGCAGAGCCTTGAATCGGTGTGTTTATTGCAACCCGCTCGGCGCCTGCCTGTTCCAGTTTATTCGCACTGTTAATTGCGTAAATATAACGCCTGCGCCCCATCAGGGTTTCAACATATCCTTTGCGGCGGGCGCTTTCTTTAAGCTCTTCCATAAAAATATGTACACCGGAATAAGTTTTAAAATAGGTTTCGATAAAATCCGCCGCCTGCCTGCGTGGAATACGCAGCGCATTACTAAGCCTGAACGCACTCATGCCGTACATAACGCCGAAGTTAATTGTTTTTGCGATACGCCGCATGTCGGGAAGCACCTCGCCGATCGGCACGCCGAAGATGAGCCCCGCTGTTGCCGCATGCACATCGGTTCCTTCCTGAAATGCCTGCACAAGGTTTTTATCTTGTGAAAGATGGGCAAGAATTACCAGCTCTATCTGCGCATAATCTGCGGAAATCAGATTTTTGCCTTTTTCCGCCTGAAAAGCTTTTCGTATTCTTCTGCCCGCCTCATCCCGTATCGGAATGTTTTGCAAATTCGGATCCCTGCTCGAAAGCCGCCCCGTTGCTGTTCCCGTTTGGATAAAACTTGTGTGCACTCTGCCGTTTTTATCGGCAAGAGCCGGAAGCGCATCGGTATAGGTTGACTTTAGCTTGGTCAAAGCCCGGTACTCAAGTATTTTTGCAGGAATAACATGCTCGGATGCAAGCACTTCCAAAACCGAGGTGTCGGTAGAATAACCGGTTTTTGTTTTTTTGCCGGTGGGTAGTTTCAGTTCGGTGAACAATACTTCCTGCAACTGTTTAGGCGAGGCGATATTAAATTCATGCCCGACTATGTCGAAAATCTCCCGCTCATGCACAATAATTTCCTTCCCCAACTCTTCGGAAAATTCCGCAAGCTCTTCTTTTTTTAAAAAGATTCCGGCAATTTCCATTTCCGCAAGGAGCGGCAGCAAAGGCATTTCCAGCGTTTGGAATAAATCAAATAATCCATACTCTTTTAATTTTGGAAGCAGAAATTCATAAAACTGTAGCGTTATATCCGCATCTTCGGCAGCATAGGCAACCGCTTGTTCATACGGCACATCGGAAAAAATCTTTCCTTTCGGCACAACGTCTTTGTATGCAATTGTTTGAAGCTTTAATAACGATGAGGCAAGGCTGTCCAAACTGAATGAGGTTCTGTCCGGATCTAAAAGCCACGCCGCAATCATTGTATCAAAAATAGCGCAGGGCGTTTTTTCAAATACGCCGGCAGTTCTCATTGCCTGATAATCGAATTTTCCGTTGTGCATAATTATCGTAAGATTTTTTTGCTGCCACAATCGCGCAAGTTCCGAAACGGCTTTTTCAAGCGGCATCGGCTGCGGCGCCTGCGACTGCAGCTCGGCCGGCAGAAGTTTTACCGGAATATAAAATGCTTCCTCCGCTTTAAGCGCAAGAGAAAAACCCGCAAGCTCTGCCTCAAGCGGATTAAGGCCGGTTGTTTCACAGTCAAAAGCGGCAAACCCCTGCGCAATCGCCGCATCAATCAACTTCCGCAATTCTTCGGGTTCCGTTATTCCGCGATAATTTCCCGCATTCTTTTTAAAACCGCCGCTTGCCGAAGCAATCTCCTGCAACGGAGAAGTGGTTATAGGATTTGCTCCGGCAGAATTGGCGCCCTGTTTTTTCTCTTTTTTAGGATCCGCCGATCGAACCAAAAAAGCTTCGTCGGTTTTTACAAAATCCGCATTGGGCGCATACTGCCGCGCCAAACTGGGCAACTCTTCACGCAAAAATATTTTTGCCGCTGCCGCATAGTCCAAGACGGGACAGGCAAAATCGCTTAACACGCATTTTTCAAGCGCACTGTCTTCCAAAGCGATCAACTTTTTTGAAAAATACGCATTCTCCTTTCCTTCGATAATTTTTTTCTGCATTGCTCCTTTTAAGGAATTGGTGTGCGCATAAATCCCGTCAAGAGAGCCGTACTCATCTAAAAGTTTTGCCGCCGTTTTCGGCCCGATACTTTTTACCCCCGGCACATTATCCGCGGTATCCCCAATGAGTGAAAGAAAATCAAGCATTTGATTCGGCGGCACCCCCCATTGCTCTTTTACATCATCGGCATTAAACGCAATCCATGCATCAGCTTTATTCGGTTTGAGCATTGTTATTTTATCATCAATTAACTGCATGAGGTCTTTATCGGACGAAATAATAACCGCCTTTTTATTGTCCGCAGAAGCGCACTTGGCAATACTCGCAATCACATCATCGGCTTCAAAACCGTCCTTCCGCACAAGCGTGATCCCGAGCGCAGTCAGTATTTCTTCGATAATCGGAATCTGCGCATGCAAATCTTCGGGCGTTTTATCCCGCGTTGCCTTATACTCGGAATACATCTCATGCCGAAAAGTCGGCACCCGCGAATCCATTGCAACCGCAAAAAACTGCGGTTCATAATCTCGCAAAATCGTATACAAACTTTTAAAAAAACCGAACACCGCGGAAATATTTTTGCCCGTGCTATTCGTCAGCGGCTTCCCCACAAAAGCAAAATACGAGCGATAAATCAACCCATAAGCATCCAGAATAAATACAACATCATCTTTCATACAGCCAACTATACACCAAAAGAACAATGTTTTACAGAGGGCGTGCCCCTCCGCTTACGCTGCGGGTCGGCGTACTACGGGCTCCGCTATCGCTGCGGCTCTTTTTGCGCTATTTTGGCGCGCAAAAAGGATCCGGCGGGCAGGTTTTGAAAAACCTGTCCGCCGCCCTCCGTCCGCCTCACGCAAGATGCTTCGCATTAAGGGCTTGGGCAGCCCTTAAACCTGCCTGATGGTAGCTGTACTATAGAAGAAAAGTGAGTTTTATCGCAGCGTTTATGCCAAGTTAAAGAAAAGAGTAAAAAAAAGGCAAATACTTTGAAAAAAGTATTTGCCTTTTGGGCCCAGCTGGACTTGAACCGGCGACCCGCGGATTATGAGTCCGCTGCTCTAACCAACTGAGCTATAGGCCCATAAAGAGTTTGCAGTATAATAAAAAAATTACTTTTAGTCAATAATATCGGTTGGTTTTTGTCAGGGCTTACGCATGAACAAAGAGCTGCCGCCCCTTAACCTCGCGTTTGAGTGCAATTCCATAAGTGCTAATTCCAAAGGATGTTTTAAATACCGCCTTGATTTCTATGATTATAAATAGAGAGCGAAAGAATGGTTTAGAATGTAATAAATAATACGGGCAAGGATATTGTTCTGCCGGTTTCTTTTTTATATTTATATTTTTTTGTGGTAAAAACAAGAAAGACAGTATATACTATAATTACAATGAAAATATATTCAGGTGATTCTATTTTGATACAGGCAACAATGAAATATGTTTCATAAAGCAAAAGATAAAGCAATATTGAAATTTTTTTTGGATACGCTCAGCCTAACTTCGTTCTTTTGCTTTAAATAAAAACTCTTGCATGGAGGTTGTATATGTCAAAGGTTTTATCAATCATTCTTGGCGGCGGGAAGGGAACGCGCTTATATCCTCTCACTAAGGAGCGCTCAAAGCCTGCAGTCCCGTTTGGCGGAAAGCATCGAATTGTCGATATTCCTATTTCAAATTGTATTAACTCGGGATTTAGGAATATTTATTTGCTTACGCAATTTAATTCCGCTTCTTTGCATTTACATATTGCAAAAGCGTATATTTTTGATTCTTTTTCTAACGGGTTTGTTGAGATTCTTGCAGCGGAGCAAACTTTTGATCACTCTGGTTGGTATGAAGGAACGGCAGATGCGGTTCGTAAAAATTTTACTCACTTTAAAACCCAAAAACCGAGTCATTATTTAATTCTTTCAGGCGACCAATTATATAGAATGAATCTTAAAGATTTTTTGCAAAAGCATGAAGAAAGCGGGTCGGACATTGCGATTGCTTGTACACCGGTAAACAGATCGGATGCTTCAGGATTCGGTATTATGCAAATCGATAAAAACTCTCGCATTACCTCTTTTATGGAAAAACCGGGGGCGACAAAAAATATTGATGAATGGAAAATCCCCGAAAACTCAAAACTCGGTTCTTTCGGCGAAAAAGAATATCTTGCCTCAATGGGAATTTATATTTTTAATACGGAAGCAATGGAAGGAAGCCTTGCAAATAATATGACGGATTTTGGAAAAGAAATTATTCCAATGGCAATTCAAAAATATAAGGTTTCCGCATATGTGCATACCGGATATTGGGAAGACATCGGAACAATTCGCAGTTTTTATGAAGCTACGTTGGACTTAACTGAAATTAAGCCTCAGTTTGATTTTTATGATGCAGTGATGCCTATTTACACTCACAATAGAAATCTTCCGCCTTCAAAAATAAATGCAGCAACGCTTGATAACGCAACATGTAGCGAGGGTTGTGTTATTACCAGCGCAACAATTAAGCATTCGGTAATAGGAATTCGTTCTATTATTGGGTCCGACTCCATTCTTGAAGGCGTTGTTTGCATGGGAGCGGATTACTACGAAACTGAAGCGGAAAAGGAAGAAAAACGAAAGAAGGGAACTCCCTGCATCGGAATAGGTTCTAATTGCCGTATCAAAAAAGCTATTATTGATAAAAATGCCTGCATCGGAAATAATGTTTCTATCGGAATGGGAGAAGTGCCGCCTGACGGAGATTACGATTATTACCACATTGTTGATAGAATTTATGTTATTACAAAAAATGCGATTATTCCGGATGGTACAATAATTTAAACAAAGGGCTTACACGGAACAAAAAGGACTCCTTTTTATATCAACCCTTGCGAAGGTTCTTTGCAAGGGTTGTTTTTTGATTTACTTGCCGTGCGTATCCTGATTTTTAATTTTCTGTTCAATTTTTTTTTAAATAATCCATCAAATAAGAGCAGGCGTGCTTGCAGTAAAGCAAGCGCTTTCTCGCTGCATGATTTTAAAACTCGCAGGTTTGGTTTTGCCACGGACGGCAAAAATCAGAACGGGCACGGACGCTCGTGGTTTAGTTTTTGCCACGGACGTTAAAACCGAGTTTAAGCATTCCTGTGGTAAGTTTGCTCACCGTTGCGCCGTGTCGGTCTCTTTTTTATAAAATCTTTTAAAAACGTATAAGAAGAATGCCTTTATTGCTATAGACACAGTAAAATTAATAAGATTATAATACGTACAATATAACATACTAAGGAGTACACGGTATGAATTTGACAAAAGAAGAGTTGCAGAATTCCGTTATCAGAAAGCTTAAGAGAAATTTCAGTAAGGACATTTCTCAGGCAAGTCAACGGGAACTGTACGATGCTCTTGCAAGTACTATTGCCGAGCAGCTTCAAACAAATTGGATGGCAACGAGAAAGCTTCATGCAAAAGAAAAGATACGGCAAATGTATTATTTTTCCGCAGAATTTCTTATGGGTAGAGCGCTTTCAAATAACTTAATAAATAGTGGGTTAAAACAAATTGTTGTTGACCTTTTAAATGAGTTGCCTTTTGGCGAATACACTGATATTGAAGAAGAAGAGCCCGATGCGGGATTAGGTAACGGAGGGTTAGGGAGATTGGCGGCGTGTTTTTTGGACTCGCTTGCGACCCTTGACTATCCAGGACACGGATACGGTATTCGATATCGATACGGTATGTTTGAACAGCGTATTGAAAACGGCGAGCAGGTTGAGTATCCCGACAAATGGCTTGCGTTCCGCGACCCGTGGGAAGTGCGACATGCGGAACTTGCCGTTAAAGTATATTTCGGCGGTCAATCGGTGTGCCGACAGGGAGATGACGGCAGACTGTATTACTCCCTTGAGGGGGCTGAAGAAATTATTGCAACGCCCTATGATATGCCTATTGTCGGATATAATACAAAAACAATAAACACACTCCGACTTTGGGAGGCTTCTTCACGAGACGGTTTTGATCTACAACTTTTTAATAATATGGAGTATGCAGCTGCCGTGGCAAAAGAAAACGCAGCTGAAGATATCTCTCGTGTTTTGTACCCGAATGATTCAGGCCCTTCAGGAAAAACACTTCGCTTGAAGCAGCAATACTTTTTTTCTTCCGCGAGTTTACAGGATATATTGCGAAGTTTTGTGCATAAGCACGGAAATGATTTTAGTAAATTCCCTGAGTATACCGTTATTCAATTAAACGACACTCATCCTGTTGTAGCAATTCCCGAACTGATGCGGCTTTTAATAGATGAATATTATCTTGACTGGGATGTCGCGTGGGAAATTGTAACAAAAACTTTTGCATATACCAATCACACAATTCTTTCGGAAGCCTTGGAAAAATGGCCGATAGAAATATTTCAAACTTTATTGCCTCGAGTTTATCAGATTGTGGAAGAAATAAATCGACGCTTTTTAACTTTGCTGCGGGAAAAATATCAGGGTAATTGGCAAAAACAAAATGAAATGTCGATTATTGGCGGAGGTAAAATTCGCATGGCATGGCTTGCTATTGTCGGATCGTTTTCGGTAAACGGAGTTGCGGCATTGCATACGGAAATACTGAAAACAAAAGAGCTTGCGGATTGGTATAATCTTTATCCGGAAAAGTTTAATAATAAAACAAACGGAGTTACACAGCGACGATGGCTTTTATCCGCGAATCCTTCTTTAGCGGAATTTATCACCAAGCATATCGGAACAGATTGGATACTAAATCTTTCAGAGCTTAAAAAGCTGGAGCCGCTTGCTGATAATGAAGACGCATTAAAAGAGCTTATCGCAATTAAGCACAGTAATAAAAAACGTCTTGCGGATTATTTAAAAAAAACACAAAGCATTGTTATTTCTCCTGACTCAATCTTTGATGTGCAAATTAAACGTTTGCATGAATACAAGAGACAACTGCTGAATATTTTGTATGTTATGACGGAGTATAATAAAATCATTGAAAATCCGAATTATGAACCGTTTCCGAAAACTATTATCTTTGGAGCAAAAGCGGCATCCGGATATCGACGAGCAAAAATGATTATAAAACTGATTAACACAGTTGCCGACAGAGTTAATAATGACCACCGTGTAAAAGGAAGATTGCAGGTTGTTTTTGTAGAAAACTATCGGGTATCCGCTGCGGAAAAAATATTTCCTGCAGCCGATGTTTCGGAGCAAATTTCTACCGCGGGAAAAGAAGCTTCAGGTACCGGAAACATGAAGTTCATGATGAATGGAGCTATTACGCTCGGTACTATGGATGGCGCTAATATAGAAATTGTTGAAGAAGCGGGGGCGCATAATGCTTTTATATTCGGTTTAACTTCAGAACAAATTGCCGAAATCAATCAGAAAAACCATTATAGCCCGCACGAATACCTCAATAAAAATCCCGCATTGGCAAAGGCTGTCAATCAACTTATCGACGGAACTTACACCGCCCCGCATGAGAACACCTTTAGAGAATTGCACGATTCTTTGCTCTACGGAGTTGAAGGACAACGCCCCGACGTGTACTATGTTCTTGCCGATTTTGACTCTTACGCCAAAGCGCATAAGGATATTGAAGAAGTATACCGCGATCCGATAAAATGGGCGCGAATGTGTATGCTCAACATTGCTCGTTCGGGAAAATTCAGCTCGGATAGAACAATTGAAGATTACGTGCAGGATATTTGGAAGCTGAAAAAAATTCATATCGATTAAACATAAACGCTTCATAATAAAACAACAGGAGAGCTCGATGAGCTTTCCTGTTGCCCTATTTTTTCCATAAACATTAAAAAGCATTTTTTCTGAATTATTTCACTCTGATATAAAAGGGTAGAATTTTTATAATTCCACGATTGATTAGATTATGGGAAACATCCACGGTTGGCAGCGGCTCCGCGCAGCAGCGATGTTTTAAGAGCACAGTCGCTTTCAAGTGTTTTTAAAACTTGTAGGTTTGGTTTTGCTGCAGATGTCAAAACTCAGAACAGGCACGGACGCCCGTTGTTCCAAACAGAAACGATGTTTTAAAGCAAAGTAATTTGCAAAGCTTTAAAACTTGTGAGTTAGTTTTAGCCACGGACGGCGGTGGTTCCAAGCAGAAACGATGTTTTAAAAGCACAAACTTTTTCCAAGTGCTTTTAAAACTCGTGGTTTAGTTTTTGACACGGACGGCAAAAACTAAACCGTTGTGTCGAACTCCTTTTTATAAATAGAATTTTTCAAAGTCGTGGATTAGTTTTTTATAAAAGTTGTTTTGCAAGGTGATGTGATTTTTATGCGTTACCCGTATGTAAAAGTTTGTCCAATTCTGAGCGGGCATAGGCTTCGATTGTGCGGCATTTTTTGAGGGCGTCTTCCAAGGATGAGCCGCAAACAACAAGGCCGTGGTTTGCCATGAAGCATGCACTGTTTTCTTTTATTGCGCGTAAAATATTTTCGGCAAGTTTTTTTGTTCCGGATGCGGCGTAATCGGCGATGGCAACGTTTCCTTTTAAGATGCTTTTAATCTCCGGGGCTGTTACAATAAGCGGTTTGTGTGCCGCAATATATGCCCCGCAATGAAGCGGATGCGTGTGAATTATGCAGTTGATGTCCTTGTTTTTTTTAAGCAAATCGGCGTGAATTAATTTTTCAGATGTCGGCTTTAAACTTCCCTCGTGCTCCAAGCTTTCCAAATCTACCAAAACAATGTCGTAAGGGCTAAGACTGAAATAATCTATTCCCGAAGGCGTTACAAGCATTTGATGATTATTCAGGCGCACCGAAATATTCCCCCATGTTCCCTGCATTAAATTTTCGCGAACAAGCCGCTTTCCCATTTCCACAATTTTTGCGCGGAGTTCAAGCTCATCGGCGGCAATTTTGCGGGAATAATCGCGTTCGCTTAAATGACGGACATTCGTATTCATTTTTGAATATTTGGTGCGGTATCCGTGATTCATCCGTTTTGCATTAAACCAATGTAAGGCTTTTGCGCCGCCGAGATACTGTGCTTCAATAAAAACCTGTGCCGATTTTTCAAGTATGAGAGCGGCGGCGGCAGCTTGCGCCAGGTCTCGTCCGGCGGCAATTGCGCCGATACCGTCCGCGTTGTTTTTTATTATAAGCGCATGATTTTTTTTAAAGAGACGGAGTATGCGGTTCTGATCCTCAAGCTCAACAACCTCCGCATAAACGCCGACAATTTGCGCCATGTCATCTAAAACGGGCGGAATCCTTTTGTAACAACTTGCGGCAACTGCGCAAAATTTCGGAGAACATGCAATGACGGCGCTGATGTCGGCATGATGTGAAAATATTCGGAACACTGTGTTGTTTGTGCGTTGCAGCTGTTTTGAATTCAGTTTTTGTAAATCACTTGCAGTAACTTCTTGTTCAGAGGAATGAGGCGCAACAGTGATAAAAGCATTTTCAGCCGTTTTAATAAAAATCGATTGTAAATTGACAGCTATGTTTCCCGACTGCAAACCCCGAATGCTTTCATTAATTTCTTTTGCGCTTATTTCCTTCAATTTAAATTCCTCCGAAACGGCGAAGCTCCTAAAATGCAGCTGCGTGGCAGCTCTTCTTTAATGTACTTTGGGACGTAATTCCGTAAGTTATTTGCAATAGAAAAACTTTCAGAATTGCTCACCTGAGTACTTTTCTAAAACTTACTCGAGTTTTTAGAAATTGTCCAGCGTATCTGGAGTATCAACAATAATGACTTGCGGATTTAAGTATTCCTATGGTAAACTGCTCGCCCTTGCTCAATTCCAAACGATGTTTAAAAGCATCAACATTGTTTTGTAAAATTGAAGCTTTTAAACTCGCGGGTTTGGTTTTTGCCACGGACGTTAAAACCGTGTTTAAGCATTCCTGTGGTAAGTTTGCTCACCGTTGCGCCGTGTCGAACTCTTTTTTATAAAATTATCTTGATTTGTATAAAATGCATTAAGAAAAATAAATCGGGTTATCAAAAAAACGTTATAGTAGTAAGTAAAAAGCGGGGTTAAACGGCGGCAATCCCTAATTCTGTGTGCTCTCCATATATTACGGCAAGTTGAGCCTTATTGCTATTGGGAAAAGCAGTTCATAAAAAAAATTGAAATTCATAATGCTTAATTATATTTTTAAAACAACAGTTAAATTGTTGAAATAACAGTTGAAAAACTGGAAAAGCAATGATATCATCTAATTGTAGTTTCGAAACAACAATAAAATTTGAAAGGAGCTGTTAAAATGAAAGTAAAAGCGGTTAGGCTACATGGTGCTAATGACTTAAGACTGGATGAATTTGAGCTTCCTGAAATTACGGATGACGAAATCCTGGTTAAAGTAGTTTCAGACAGTGTTTGTATGTCTACTTATAAGTGTGCAATTTTGGGCACCGAGCATAAACGCGTTCATCCGAATGTAGCGGATCACCCTGCAATTATGGGACATGAAATGGCAGGCGATATCGTTAAAGTCGGCAAAAACCATCAGGGAAAATTTAAGCCGGGAATGAAATTTACGCTGCAACCTGCGCTGAATTATAAGGGAACCATGTGGAGTCCCGGATATTCTTATGAATTTTTTGGCGGAAACGCGACCTATTGCATTATCCCTGCAGAAGTGATGGAGCTTGGATGCTTGCTGGAGTATAAAGGCAAGGCGTATTACGAAGCTTCTTTGGCGGAACCGATGTCTTGCAGTATCGGGGCGATTAATGCCTGTTATCATACCAAAATGGGCGTTTATATTCATGAAATGGGTATTAAAGAAAACGGAAAATTGGCAATTCTGGCTGGAGCAGGACCGATGGGGCTCGGTGCAATAACCTATCTGCTTCATCGCGATGTACGCCCCTCAATGCTTGTCGTAACCGATATCGACCAAGAAAGATTGGATAGGGCGACAGAGTTATTCCCTCCCGCAGAGTATATGGCAAAAGGCATTGAGTTGCATTTTATCAATACAGGAAAAATGGACGATCCTGCTGAAGAACTCATAAAAATTACCGGAGGTACGGGATTTGATGATGTATTATGCTATGCACCCGTTGAAGCGGTTATAGAATTATCAAGTGCTGTTTTGGGAAGAGACGGATGCTTAAACTTTTTTGCTGGCCCGACTGACAATAAATTTACTGCAAGAATTAATTTTTATGATGTTCACTATAACTCAACGCATGTGCTTGGAACAACCGGCGGCAATACTGATGATATGATTGAATCATTGGAATTAACTGCGGCAAACAGAATTAACCCTGCAGTGATGGTAACTCATATCGGCGGATTGGATGCTGCAGCAGATACTATTTTGAATCTGCCAAATATTCCCGGCGGTAAAAAACTGATTTATAACCATTTAAATATGCCGCTTATTGCCCTAACCGATTTACGAAAAAAAGGTGCGGAAGACGAACGGTATATAAAACTTGCCGATATTGTTGATGCTCATAAAGGATTATGGTGTTTAGAAGCGGAACAATATTTATTAGAAAATTTTATTGACGAATAGATTGCTGAACCTGATACCTCTCCATTTGGTTAATTACAATTAAAGATAATTTAACTACAGAGAGTATTCAAAGGGAGTTTATGGAAGAAAGACGAAATAAAATTATAACCTTTGTGAATGAACACGGGAATATAACCTTTAATGAGCTAAAAGAAAATTTTCCGCACGTATCGGAAATGACGCTGAGAACTGACCTAAAAGTATTGGATAAGGAACAACGCTTAGTGAGAATACACGGCGGCGCGCGCTCTCTTGATAAAGTTGTTGGAAATGATGACTTCTTAAAAAAGCGTTTTATTCAAAATACAAAAGCAAAAAAAATTATTGCGAAAAAAGCGCTTGAATTCATTGAGTCCAACACTACGATATTTTTAGATTCCGGCAGTACTACAACTATGCTTGCACATATTTTAGAAGATAAACCGAACATCTTTGTAACAAGCGGGTTAACATGTGCGATTGAAATAGCAAGGCTTGAGCGTGCAAAAGTTGTACTATCAGGCGGCAATATCAATCGGCACAGCCTAAGTGTAAACGGTATTGAAGGGATTCGTTATATTGAAAAAATAAACTTTGATATTGCCTTTATAGGTGTTACCCGTTACAGCAAAGAAACATCTTTTACCTGCGAATCTCTAGAAGATGCGGAGCTTAAACAAACCGTTATAAAAAAGTCACGCAAAGTTATCGTTTTGATGGATTCTTCTAAAATTAACCAAAGAGGAACGTACACTATTTGTAATCATAATGAGGTAGACATCGTTATTTCAGACAATGAACTTCCTGAAGCATTAAAACATGAATTTAGAAATCGAGGAATTGCTGTTTATTAAATTATCACGCGAGTGAATAACAAAATAAAAGGCAATCCGAAATTTAAGAGGAGAAAAAATGAAAGCTACACTTCAGAAATTTGGAAAGCAGTTATCTGCAATGGTAATGCCCAATATCGGCGCATTTATTGCCTGGGGATTTATTACTGCATTATTTATTCCCGATGGCTGGATTCCCAACGAACAACTGGCATCCATTCAGCCGTATATGCTGGCGTACTTATTGCCGGTATTAATTGCGGCAACCGGCGGTAAAATGGTTGCCGGTGAAAGAGGACTCGTAATGGGAGCAATTGCGGTTGTCGGTTGTATCGCCGGAGCCGGCGGAGTTGACGGAAAACCGATGCTCATGGCGGCAATGATTGTCGGCCCCTTTGCAGGTTGGGTAATTAAGCAATTTGATGCATTCATGGAAAACCGCATGCCCGTCGGTTTTGAAATGCTGATTAACAACTTTTCAATCGGAATCATCGGAATGCTTATTTCTTTTATCGGTTTTTATTTAATCGGGCCGTTTATGACCGGTGTGTTAGCTGTTTTAACAGCAGGCGTTAATGTATTACTGAAATACAGCCTTTTACCCTTTGTAGCGATATTTATTGAGCCGGCAAAAGTATTATTCTTAAACAACGCAATCAATCATGGTATGTTTACTCCGATTGGCGTAGAACAAGCTGCTCAGACCGGCAAATCAATTATGTACATGCTTGAAACCAACCCCGGTCCCGGCTTGGGGGTTCTCTTAGCCTATTGGCTGTTCGCAAAAGATAAAGCAACAAAAGATTCCGCCCCCGGCGCAATTATTATTCACTTCTTCGGCGGAATACATGAAATTTATTTTCCATATATTTTAATGAATCCCTTTATCATTATTGCACCTATCCTTGGCAACCTGGCGGCAATCTCATTTTATTTAATATTCGGAGCAGGCTTAAAAGGTCCCGCTTCACCGGGCTCAATTATCGCCTTTTTATCAATGGCTCCTAAAGGCTCGACAGTTATCGCCCTATTAGGCGTGGTAATTGCCGCCGGTATTTCTTTTTTAATTGCAAGTCCAATTGTCAAATTAACTTCTACAAAAGATTTAGAAAAAGCAAAAAAGAAAGTAAAGACATTAAAAGCGCAATCTAAAGGGGAAGTCGACCGGATTAAGAAAATAGTATTCGCCTGTGATGCCGGAATGGGATCATCGGCAATGGGGGCGACGAAATTTAAAAACCGCATTAAAGCATCACGCCCCGATATTATCGTTACCAACACCTCGGTTGACAACATCCCGGGGGATTCCGATGTTGTTGTGGTACAAGCGGTTTTAGCAGAGCGAGCGCAAAAATCTGCCCCACAGGCAAAGCTTATTACAATTGAGAACTTCTTAGCCGACTCCGCTTTGGACGATTTGTTTTTTGAACTATCAACCGGCGATGCTATGGTAAGCAAAAATACCGAAAATAAAAAAACCGAAACGCCGGCTTTAAAAGATGTTATTACAATTGACGGCATCTTATTAAACCAAAAAGCAAAGACAAAAGAAGAAGCAATTCGTGCTGCCGGAAAATTATTGCATAAGCTTGATTATGTTGAAGAAGCGTATATTGACTCAATGCTGGAACGAGAAAAAATTGCAACAACATACATGGGCATGGGGCTCGCGATTCCTCACGGCACCACTCATGGTACCGAAACAATTAAAAAAAGCGGCATTGTAGTTTTGCAATATCCCGACGGTGTAGACTTTGACGGAGAACTCGCTTATTTTGTAATAGGAATTGCCAGCATCGGCGGATCACACATGGATGTTCTATCCAAAGTATGCACCGCACTTGAAGATGAATCGGTGCTTGAAAAAATGAGAAACACCAATGACAAAGAATGGGTTTTACAACAACTTTCTTAAAATCTAACTAAAAGATTGCAGTCACGGAGCTGTCTCGGAAATTTTTAGCAATTTTCGATGCAGATCCGTTTTGATACAATCATAATTAGATAAACTGCATCTGGAGTAAAAAGCTCTTTTATCCCTTCAGCGGAACTGCATAGCCACACCACATATCAAACAATCAGCGCACTGTACTGACACTCCCACTCATGATTATAATAGATACTATAAACGATTTTTTTTTAAAAGAATTCGACACGGCGCAACGGTGAGCAATTTACCATAGGAATGCTTAAATCCGCAGCCCCTTATTGTTGATACCCCGATTTGTATAACAGGAAGTTAATTACAAAACGCTACACTAATGCTTGTTGCAAAGGCTTAGCGGCAGTCTTTAGACTCTGCCGGTTTGAGTTTAGCGCAAGACAAAAGCACGAAAAACTTTTTGTCATTTAAGCAGGAATTTGACTCAAACTCGAATAGAAGATATTTACCAAATCTAGATTTTATACGCTTTATTGCAATGTATGCGGTATTAGATATCGAATACACCCCTTCTCTGGTTAGGATATTCTACATACTCTTGTCGTGAGTTTACCGAAAAAATTATTGACAAACAAATAAGAGATACAATATGAGATGACATTAAATTACGAAGAAAAAATAACGAGTAAATAAATACCACTTTTTACAAAAGCCGTATAAAAAATAGCAAAAGTATATCATTCTATTTTTTCTTACCGCTGTAAGAAAATTTTATAAAGCAAAATTTACGAGTTATAAAACCTTTGATTTTTCTTTGCTATTTGTTACACTTACTAAGATGAAAAATTATAAAATATTTGCAGAGAGTATCGAAGAAGAGGCAAAAAGACAGGTAGAAGAATTATCTCGGCAGGAATTTGCGAAAAATTCGAAAATCAGAATCATGCCTGACGTTCACGCCGGAAAAGGTTGCGTAATCGGCACAACAATGACCATTGAAGACAAAATATGCCCGAATCTTGTCGGAGTTGATATCGGCTGCGGAATATCGGTTTTTGAGCTCGGTAAAATTGAACCCATTAATTTTCACAAGTTAGACAAGGTTATCAGAGAAAACATTCCGTCAGGAAGTGCAATCAGAAAAGACGAAAGAATTTCGAAAGAGTTAAAAGAAAGGTTATCTACTTTAACTTGTGCGAACAAAATAAATTTGGAACGTGAGTATTTTTCTTGCGGATCACTTGGCGGAGGTAATCATTTTATTGAAGTAAACAAAGATGAAATCGGGAATATATATCTTGCCATACATTCCGGTTCTCGGCATTTGGGAACGGCGGTTGCAAATTATCACCAGAGGAAAGCGATTGAGTTATTGACAAGTCAAAACAAAGCGCATAAAGAACTAATTGCAAAATTAAAAAGTGAAAGAAGAGAAAAAGACATTGCGGCCGAGCTCGTCGCCCTTCCTAAACAAACTCATATTCCAAACGAACTGGCATTTTTATCCGGAGAGCATACGAAAAACTATCTTCACGATATGACAATCACTCAAAGCTTCGCTTCAGAAAATAGAAAAATTATAGGTGAAATAATTTTAGAAAAAATGAATCTTGAAGCAAATGATTCTTGGGAATCAATTCACAACTATGTTGATATTGAAAATAAAATTTTACGAAAAGGAGCAACACCGGCATACAAAGGACAAAAAGTTATTATTCCTATGAACATGCGAGACGGTTCGTTGCTTTGCATCGGAAAAGGAAATGCAGAGTGGAATTTTTCCGCTCCTCATGGTGCCGGAAGACTTATGTCGCGGAGCGCGGCAAGATCTAAGCTTTCATTTGATACATTCAAAAAAGAAATGAGCGGTGTTTTTTCAACATCGGTTTCTGTTTGCACATTAGATGAGGCTCCGATGGCGTATAAGCCGATGGAGTCTATTTTACGACAAATTAAAGATACCGTGCATGTAACAGCTATTATAAAACCGCTTTATAATTTTAAAGCACCGTAAGGAAACATAAAATTTAGCATAAATCAATTTTTGCTTGTCTTGAGTATAACGTTTTTTTAACAAGTCGCCTCCGGTGCAGGGGCTTAAGGGGATAGTACAGATCGCGACGAAGCATAAGCGAAAAAGGCTCTGCGCCAGCAGCAAGGGCGAAGTGTTGACATTCCGGTTTTCACTTCGCCTACGAGTTTGAAAACTCCTATTTTAAGTAGCGGTAGTTTTCAAACATCGTTTGGAATTTCCCAGGGTCTAAGTGGCAGCACGCCCTTTAATGCAACGCATAAGCCGCCCCTTATTCATGCGTAAGCTCCAACGCCCTTGCGGCATCAATATTTTTTTTCTATACTGGAGGCATGAAATCAACAACTCCAAAACGAGCAGATATTGCGAAAGAAAATCAATGGAAGCTTGAATTGCTTTTTGAAAGCGAGCAAGCGTGGCAAAGTGCATTGCAAGAGGCTATTAAAAGCGGCGAGCGTGTGCTTTTGTATAAAGATACGTTTGAAAATCCGGCAGAGGTTGAAAGCGCAACATTGCTGAATTGTTTGCAAGCGTTTGAAACCTTTGAAAAGCAAAGCGAAAAACTCGGGCAGTATGCTTTTTTGAAAAAAAGCGAGGATGAGGGCAATTCGGAAAATATTGCGCGCCTTTCTCAATACATTATGGCAATGACTGAGATAAGCGCAAAGCTCAGCTGGTTTGTTCCCGCACTTATGCAGATCCCCGAAGATAAAGTGCGCGCGTGGATTGATCCGAGCGGTGCGGAAGGAAAAGCCTTTGCGGATTATAAAATCTTTATCGAGAAAACTTTGTACCTAAAAGTGCACACACTCTCCGATAGAGAGGAAAAAATGCTCACCCTTCTTTCGGAATCGGGAGGAACCGCTCAGCGCAGTTTTTCGGTGCTTACCAATGTAGATCTGCAATTCGGTTCTATTACGGATCGCGGCGAAGAAAAAGAACTTACCCAATCTTCGTTTTCGCAGTTTCTGTTAAGTCCCGACAGAGCTGTGCGCGAAAAAGCATACAAGCAGTTTTATGCCGGTTTTGACGCGCATAAAAACACCATCGCATCGCTGTATATCGGGCAAGTGCAACAAAACACGGCAATGGCAAAGATCCGCGGATACGGCTCCGCACGGGAAAACGCCTTGTATCCCGACAAGGTACCGGTTTCGGTATACGACAATTTGATTAAATCAGTCAGAGACAATCTTGAGCCGCTGCACCGGTTTTATGCGTTAGTGCAAAAAACGCTCAAGGTTGAAGAGCTGCGTCATTACGATGTGTACGTTCCCTTGGTTGCCGAAATACGAAAACACACCGAATACACCGAAGCGGTTGACATAATTACCGAAGCATTACAGCCCTTAGGCGGCGAATATGTAAACACCATTCGCTCCGGTTTGTTGGGCGGCTGGGTTGACCGTTACGAAAATCAGGGCAAACGTTCGGGCGCTTTTTCTTCGGGAGGTTTTGAAAGCGAGCCGTATATTCTTATGAATTACAAACCGGATGTTATCCGCGATGTGTTTACGCTTGCGCATGAAGGCGGGCATTCCATGCACTCATGGTACTCGGTGCGGAACAATCCCTTCCTCTGCCACGACTACACCATTTTTGAAGCGGAGGTTGCCTCAACCTTTAACGAAGAACTGCTTTTCAGGTCTATGGTAAAAAAAGCGTCAGACCCGAAAGAGCGCGCCTATCTTTTGAGCATTCGCGCCTCGGACATTCTTGCAACCCTATATCGGCAAACAATGTTCGCGGAGTTTGAAATGATTACACATCAACTGGTTGAATCCGGTACGCCGCTCACCTTAGACCGCTTACGCGCAGAATACAAAAAACTGCTAACCGCCTATTTCGGTCCCGCCATGCACTTTGAAGAGGTAAGCGACCTTGAATGCCTGCGCATACCGCATTTTTATCGCGCCTTTTACGTATACAAATACGCAACCGGCATTTCAGCCTCCCTTGCCCTTGCGGAACGAGTCCTCTCCGGCGGCGAAACCGAGCGCAATGATTACTTCAACTTCCTTAAATCAGGCGGTTCCCGCTATCCGATAGAAGCCCTCAAAGTCGCCGGCGTTGACATGGCTTCCCCCGAACCCGTTCGGGCAGCCTGCAACCACTTCGGAGAAATTGTAACGGAACTGGAAAAAGCGCTGAAAACAATTTTATAAACTGAGCAGATACCAAACATTCCGGTGTTCCCCCGTACGGCTTTTTTCTCTTTTGCTCAACGCCGTGCGGAGGGGCGGCGCACGGTAAACACCGTCGACTTAGTTTTATCACAAATACAAAAACACGAAATCATGGGCTCCGATTCGCGCTTTAAAACATCGTTTGAAATTTGATTTTGGCGTCCGTGGCAAAATTAGGTATTGAGAGTTTTAACATGTTTGCAAAATAGGGGGACAGCTCAGTGTAGGCAGGTTTACGTGCCGGCGCAATGTTTTTGGTGTGAAGTATTTACCCTGTGGCAAGTTTACGCACCGTTGCGCCGTGTCGAATTCTTTTTAAACAATCGTTTATAGTTTGATATGCGGTTATGTAGTTCTGCTGAAGAGATAAAAGAGTTTTTTAGCTCCGGATGTAATAGACATTAAAAGTTGGAGGCAGAAATATATCGGGTTGATAAGGTTGCTTTTTTAAAAGGATTCGGCTGCAATTTATCCAGTTAAGATCCGTACCAAAACGGCATCTTGTCTGTTTTTACTAATGAAAAATCAAAGTTTTTTAAGGTTTATTGTTTCGTCGATAGTAAAAATAATTGCTTTATTACGGTAAATCGTATAAAGCATGAGATAGATATTTTTTATTAAAATGGTAGTTCAATTATTTTATAAGATATTGTAGGGCACCTCTAAAAACTCTTGAAAGAATGTGTAAAAATTTATTATAATTAGGGTATGAACCAAAGAGGCCTTTTTGACGAAGAAGATCGATTGCGAGTATTGAGTAATCTTGGCGATTGCTTAGAACGGTTAAACGAAAAAATTAATTGGGAACTATTTTTGCCCATCTTAAATAAAGCGCTTAAGAAATACCCGAAAGGACCGGGCGGTCGACCGCCATTTAATTTTTTGATGATGTTCAAAATTGTCATCCTACAGCGCATGTATAACATAAGCGATGATCAAACTGAATATCAGATAAATGATCGATTATCCTTTATGCGTTTTTTGGGAATAGGGTTAAAAGACAAAGTGCCTGACGCAAAAACAATTTGGTTGTTTAAAGAAAAACTAATAGAAGCAAAAGTATCAAGGAAATTATTTGACAAGTTCTCGAGGGAATTACAACGAAATAACTTAATCGGCAAAGAAGGAACAATCATTGATGCGAGGATCGTTGAGGTACCAATACAACATAATACGAGAGAGGAAAATGAACAGAGCGCTCGGGAAATACCGCAAGAGTGGAAAACAAAGAAAAATGGGGCAAAACTGGCGCAAAAAGACTGCGATGCACGGTGGACGCAGAAGAATAAGCAGTCTTTTTTCGGATATAAAAACCATGCAAAAGTAGATGCAAAAAGTAAACTCATTGTAAAAGCAACCGTAACCTCTACCAATGTTCATGATAGCCAAGAATTAAAAAACCTGATCACAAAAGAAGATACCATTATTTATGCTGACAGTGCCTACATCGGAGAAAAGATAGAGAAAGTTTTAAAACAGAAGAATATAGAAAATCAAATTTGCGAACGCGGAGCGCGTGGAAGAGAACTCACACAAGAATAGAAAATAAGCAATAGGAAAAAATCAAAAACAAGAGCACGTATAGAACACGTAATGCGCTGACAAATTCAATGCACGGTATTTACATCAGAACGATAGGGCTAACGCGGGCAACATTTACAATCACTATGATGAACTTAACCTATAACCTTTGCCGGTATTGTTATCTTAGAAAAGGACAATGAGGTTTTAGGGGGGGGGGAGAATGCGACGAATGAGTTGCGTTGAAAAAAACCACCAAATAATTACGTCATTATAAAAGCAAATACTACGAAAACACCCGCTTGGCAACTTTTACACACTTAAAAACAGGGTTTTTAGAGGGAACCTGTAGAGATAATAATTATACTTGTAATTAATAGAAATTATGATATACTTTATATATGAGTGTGTAGGAGGTACTTCCCATGAGTAGCAAAAAAGAGTATGCCGATTTCCCTTTAGATCCACATAAAAAGAAAATGCTGGCTGTGAATATCAAAACGCTTTTTAGAATTTTAACCTTTACGACATTGGTTTTCCTTATCGCTTCATTAGATATGATTTTTGCTGTGCGGGCGGCTAAAACAAAGCTATTGAGCGCGTGGATGCAAGAAAAGAATTTAATGGCTGCTTCCGAAGAACTTAGACAGTCATCAGAAGATTTAACACGGTTATGCCGTGTTTTTGCCGCTAATGAAGCTCGCAAATACGAAGATGAATATCTTGCTATTTTAAACTGGAGAAACGGTAAAACAGCACGTCCGGCTAAAGCGGCGAACAGTTTATATGCCGGTAAAACAATTAGTCAATATGATGTGTTTAAAGAGCTGGGGTGTACAAAAGATGAATTGGCGCTTCTTACCGCTGCAACAAAGCTGTCGGATGTTTTGGCTCTTCGCGAAACACAGGCAATGGAAACAATAAAGCAAAAAAAATATGTATCAGGCCCCGCTGCTATTTTTGACGGGGAACGGTATGATGATTTTGCAGTCCGTATTTTGCATGATGAGGAATATCATAATCAAGTTACAAAAATCATGCAGCTTATCGATGAATTTTGCATGCTATTGGCTGACAGAACACATGCAGTGATAAGTGCAACTAATCGAATGGCAGATACATATTTATTTCTTACGGTAGTTTTATAGGATTTACCGCGCTTTCGATGATATTTTTTATCTGGTTTTTAACAACCGCTGTCATTCATCCTATTTTAAAAAGCTCCGATGTTTTCTCATATCTCGGAACGGGAGATCTTAGAAAAGAGTTGGAAGTAAAATCGAATAATGAAATCGGCAGGATGAGCGGAAGTTTTAATACCATGTTATCAAATATAAAAAAATTGATTTTTTCTATACAAAAAAATGCCAATAATCTTTTAAATCTGGGAGAAGAACTTGCGAGTAACATGACGGAAACCGCAGCCGCCGTGCACCAAATCAGTGCAAATATTGAGGGCGTAAAACATCAGACAATGACACAAGCGGCAAGCGTAACGGAAACGGCTGCAACTATTGAAGAAATTGTCAGAATAATCAGGCAATTAAATAAAAGTATTGAAAATCAATCGGCAAGTGTTGCGGAATCCTCATCATCAATAGAACAGATGGTGATGAATATTCAGGAAATAACTAAATTTATTGGACATGCAAATGAAACAATTGAAGGGTTGAATACTGCTACGGCGGAAGGAAAAGAAAGTGTCAGTGTTGCAAATACAATTTCTCAAAAAATTACCGAAGAATCGGGAAGCCTTTTAGATGCCAGCAGCGTTATTCAGCATATTGCCAGTCAAACCAACTTACTTGCAATGAATGCCGCTATTGAAGCGGCTCATGCGGGCGATTCTGGAAAAGGTTTTGCCGTAGTTGCGGATGAGATTCGTAAGCTTGCGGAAGAATCAAACAGTCAAGGAAAAGCAATTACTGCAACATTAAAAACACTTAGTTCGGAAATCGAAACACTTGCAAACTCTGCAAAAAATTCGGAAGAAAAATTTAATACTATATTTGAACTATCCGAACGAGTTCAGGAAATAAGTAACAATCTCATCTCAAAAATGCAAGAACAGGAAATAGGTAGTCGAGAAGTTTTAAAAGCAATTCAGGATATTAACGGCGTAACTGTTGAAGTAAAAAACGGATCAACCGAAATGCTTTTGGGCGGTGAAAGTGTTGCACAAGAAATGCAAAAGCTGGATAGTTTAACACGAATTATTAGCGACAGTATGAATGAAATGGCATCCGGTGCCGTACAAATTGACAAGGCTGTACGTGAAGTTAATGAGATTACGCAAAAAAACAAGCAAAGCATTGCAGATTTAACAACCGAAGTGGAAAAGTTTAAGGTATAAAGATAGGGAATAAGCGAGCGGTGTAAATTATTACCCGTTTATTTATTCAATAAGCGTATTTTATAGGCGCGAAATATCGCTGATTATGCCCGATTTGCGAATCCTTAATTTTATTGAAGAAAGACTGCCGCAATTTAGCGCACAGCTTGAGGACAAAGAACGTAATACCATTTTCTTGAAGGATAACTCAAGAGCGGTAGTTCTTTAAAATTTTACATAGGAGAAAATTTATGAAAATTACGCAACAGGAATTATCCGTAAAATATTCGGAGAATTCAAAAATTTATCCCGATAGTTTGAGATTAAGATTGTATCGGGCTTTAAGTTGGTTAGAGCAAGCGGAAAAAAAAGACAAGATGATCTTGATTTTTGTTTTATCAGTCTTTGGATATCTTTCAACGCAATATATGCGGATGACCTGAACGAGATAGGAGATAGGAGCGCTGTTACCGGCTTCCTGAAAAAGCTCAGCGATTTAGACACGGATAAATTGCTATATGCTCTTGTATGGGATACTTTTTTCGACAATATTAGAATTCTTTTAAACAATCAATATTCATTTCAACCTTTTTGGGATGAGTATAATAAACCGAAGACAACCACAGCGAATTCTTGGGAAGAACGGTTTGAATCTGAAAAGAAAAAGGTTACAAAAGCAATGGGGACGCAAAACACCGCCCATCTTTTAACAATTGTGTTTAGGCGCTTATATACATTGCGTAATCAAATTATTCATGGAGGTGCAACATATAACAGCAGTACGAATCAATCGCAAAAAAAAGAAGCTTGCAGATTTTTGCTTACTATTATTCCTGCAATTATTAACATAATCATGGATAATTACAATGAAGATTGGGGAATACCGTATTATCCCGTGGTGAAATAACTACGACAGAATGCTTTTTAGTTTGAAGAATCTTTATTTTTCGTTTGCGTAGCTTCATGCTTATGCATAAAAAAACGAATCAATAGTTTTTCTGCCGGCAAGTAAAGCAATAAGCCTGTCCATACCGAGTGCGACTCCAGAGCAGGGCGGCATTTGTGCACAAATATCACCGAAGTTTTTTACCGAAGGGTGCGGCACTAAGGCGGTTTTTTCTTTAAGTGCCGCTTCTTCCGCAAAATAACGGGTGACGGTATCGCTGTCTCGTTCTTCGGTATAACAGTTTGCCAATTCAATTCCGCCCGCATACACTTCCCAGCGCTCTTTTACCTGCCGCGTAACGGTTTTTCCTTCCGCCGTTTGAATGGTGAAAGCTTTGTTTTTTGCAAGGCAAGGAACTTCTGCCGGATAATCCATTAACGCAACACAGCGCTTTTTTGGCAAAGCCGGTTCAATACAATGCACCAAAATAAGTTCATATAAATCATCCCAACCGTAATGGGCAAACTCCGTGCCGGAAGCAAGGTCAAGCCGCCTTGCCTGTTCTGCAAGTTTTTTAACGCTGTCTTGCTCGGCAAGTGAAAAGCCTGCATAACGGATAAAAGCATCTTCCATCGTAAGAAGCTGAAAACCTTCGGCAAAAAAATTACATGCTTCGGGACTTGCAAGCGGATGGTTTTTTATTTTATCGATAATAAAGCAAAAAAAAGATTCTGTTATTTTGATTGAATCTTTATAGTCCGCATTCATTGTATAATACTCAAGCATGGTAAATTCGGGGCTGTGAATCCTTCCGACAGACTCACCGTTCCGATAACATTTTGAGATTTGAAAAACAGAACGTTTGGTTTGCGCAATCACCGGTTTAATAAAAACTTCAGGAGAAGGAACTAAAAACAGCTTTTTTGCAGATTCTTTTGGCATAAAAGGCTGAATAGCTTCGGTTTGAAAAACCTCTAAACAGGTTTCTGGAATAAGCGCGGCTGCCAATGCCGGCGTATCCAATTCAAGATAATTATTTTCAATAAAAAAATCCCGTGCGGTCTGCAAGCATAACGCACGAAATTCAAGCGCTTCAATATCCATGACGTAAAAATAACAGGTTTCATTTTTTTTTACAATTGCCAAAGCGAAAAGAGCGGGACATCCGCACGAACAAGCCGCCGACACCCCTTGTCCACGCATTAAACCGGCGATTACAAACAATACTTAAAAACTACCTAGTATAGTGTTTTGTAATTAACTTCCTGTTATACAAATCGGAGTATCAACAATAAGGGACTGCGGATTTAAGCATGCCTATGGTAAATTGCTCGCCGTTGCGCCGTGTCGAGCTCTTTTTATAAAAGTTTTTATGGTTTTTGTACGATGTATTAAAAAAAATTAATCGACTTATTAAAAAAACGCTGTAATGAGTGTGTGATTTTTTTTTATATGTATGTCGCAGACGGATGAAAAATAATGGGGTACGCGGGAGAATTCGCTGATCACATTGTATTAAAGGGGCTTTGTTATTCTGATCGTTGCGCAAAAAAGTTAAGGCAAACGCAAATGAAGGCTGTGATAAGACAGAAACAACCGATAAAACCCGCCATGCTCGGTGAAAGGTAGCAAATAAAGGCGATTAAAAGCCGTGTGATATAACGCGATGCTTCTACCATTAGAATGGAGGGGATTAGAAAGAGCGGAAAAAAGAAAATCCAAATAAATCTGAATGGGGCTCCCGGTTGTAATCTGAATTTCCATGCAAGGGTTAAAGCATAAATAGAAATAATAAGCAGCAGTAAGGGTTCAGCAAGTCGTGAAAGAATTTCTCTTTCATATACAATTTTTTCAAAACCGTATTGCTCGGCAATCGGTTTAAAAGAATATAGTTGTGCGAGACTCATTGAATCTTCTCCGTTAGATGCGGCAATAATCAAATTAAAATCTAAAAAAGAAACCGGCAGATCAAAATCAATAAAATCTCGCAAGTCGGCGTATCCTTCTATAAGCTGCGGAAGAATCGGAGCTTCTTCTTTATTTCGATCAACCGCCTCAATTTGCATACGCAGAATTTCCTCCCCGTTTTCATTTATCAGTGGAACCAATTTCGCATAGGGAACGGATATTTTTGCAGATACGTTGTCGGAAAAAGTTTTTCGGGTAATCAGGCAATTTCTTAAATACATTTTTACGGCTTTTTTTGATGAAGCAAAAGTTACGCCTTCAACGCTGATTGTTGTTTTAGGAATACTGTCGGATGAAACAGTGAAAGTGATGTTTTTTGCAAATTCTCGTGATTTAATGGTCAGTGTTTCATCAATAAAAAACACGTGTTCTAAAAGCTTTTCTTCTGATAACCGTAAAAATCTATCAACATCGGGATCTTTTTTTTCGGGGTCGGTTTGTATAAGTTTATCTTTTAAACTTAAAAAAGAATAATACGCTTTGATATACTCTTTTTGCCGGAATGCTAAATACGCATTTCTTTTTTCTGCAAAGAAGGCATACTCTTTTTTCGCATTAATATCTGCAAAACCTTTTTCAATTTGTTCCCATGACTGCACTTCAATTTTTGTTGCTTCTTCTTTTATAGGATCGGAAGAATCCGCTGTATGTTTTGCTTGCGCGGCATAGTAGTACGCAGAATAAAAATCCTGCTTTTCCATCTGCATTTTTGCAAGCTCAACAGCTTTTTGCGGGCTAATACCCAAAATATCGGAAATTTCCGTGCTAACTGATGCGCGGTTGCGGGCTTCTTCGGAGATCTGAAGCCTTTCTTCGGCAATGCGGATTTTATCCGCCAATTGTTTTATCTCGGTGTTTTCTTTCCAAATAGCTGCAGCCTGTTCAGTTGCCGCCAATGCTTTTTTATAGGATTTTTCATTATAGGCTCTTTGAGCCATTGTATGACAATCATAAAAATCGTACGATCGATTTACCGCCGTTTGTTGTGCATGGATAAGAGCAGGGCGGATTGACTCGGTAAGCACAGTTAAAATACCTATACAAATCAGAACAAGTAGAAAAGCCCCTTTTAAGTATTTTATTTGTGTTTTTGAATATCTTTGTAAAATATGAGGCGCATTTTTTCCAAAGAGAAGAGAGTATCCGAGCAGTATTGAAGAGATAATCAATATGGGAAAATAGTTGATAAACAAAAGAACTGTTTTCCGCAGCTGCCATGAAAAGACGAACGGGGGAATAAGATCAGGTGTTTTTTGTGATAACGCAAAAAGAAGGCAAAGAACAAAGCCTAACAGTAAGTGGAAAACAATAAAAAGAGCAGCTTTTAAGGCTTCACGCATAACGGCTCCTTTTTACTTTTTTTTGCAAAGCTGCGAGTAAGGCAACAAGTCCAGAAAAAAGGTATATGCAGCAGGCAACGATCCCCGCGTATATGGCAATTACCAAAGGCGGGACAACCTGCATCGGTAATAAAGTCTGTAGTTTTATAAAATAAAGAGGATTTTGAGCAGTGCTGAATAATAGAAAAAAAGATAAAGAAAAACAAAGGATAAAAATAGCGTTCAACATTTTCCAATTTGTTATGAATAGCAAAACGCCGGAACCGCAAAAAAGAAAAAACAGCAATGCTGCGCAAAGAAAATACGTTGTCAACCCGAAATCAAAACTTTGCTGAAAGTATGCGTTAAATTCTTTTATCGGCTCTATAATAGGGTTAAGAATAGCGGGCGGAGCGATGAAATTCTCAAGCTTGGTATCCGTTGATACAGCCGCCGCCACGGTCTCTGTGTAGGACTCGGTTTTTGATGAATTTGCGTAAAAAAGGAGTGGAATAAGCCCGAAAAGGCAGATGCTCAAGGCAATGATAAAAAAAACAAAAGAAAGCAACTTTTTTTTGCTATGACGCATAATATACGTATAGGCAATTAAGACGGAAAGGATGCATATCGACGGAGATAAAACACAAACCGACCGCAAAAAAATTGAGGTAAATCGCACGGAATTTGTATCAAAGCTAAAAAATTCTACAAAAGAATAAACTACGGAAATAATCGGAAGTAAGATAATAAAACTTCCAAAAACTACCGCTGCAACCTTCAAAGCGGTTTTCATATACATACAATATCATGTTCTTTAAACAAAAACAAGAAGTTTTTAAGTTTTGAGATACAGAAGGGGTGATTTTATGCTTCAAGAGTCAAGAAAAAGCAACGCATTGCGGTTATTTCAAGTAAATTTTTGTTAATCCGGTTGATTTTATAATAAAAATCTCAACAAAAGTTTTAACATGCCGAAATTATTGTATAGAAGGCGTAGTTAATACACTTTGTATTTTATTAAAGAATTGGAGGTTCATATATGCAGACACTTGGAATCGGCGCGGAAATTCTGCCTCTTGCCAATACAGGCGATGCGGAGCTAAAGGAGCCGAGTAAAAAAGAAGCTGCCGAACCTGTAAGAAAGGGAGATTCGTTTCCGGCAATGTTAAAAAAAATGATTGCAAAAGCCATGGAAGGAGAAAATCCGCAAGAAAAACAAACTCTTGCGGCAGATTTTCATATACACAAGGAAACAGGAACGGATAATGGTAGAGATGTTATAGAAAACAAAAAACTTGCTTCTATCTTAAAAAAAGATGAGAAGGTTTTAAATTTTCAGAAAAAAGATGACAAAAAAGGTACGTTTGCTTTTGTTGATTCGAAAAAAAACGAACCGGATGTAAAAAACGCAAAAGACAAACAAATCTCTCCCAAAAAGAGTTCTATAAAACAAAACAAGAATCTTAATTTATATGTCGGTAAGGCTGAAGAATTTAATATTGAAAAGTTACAGGAAACAATTGAAATAAATGAACCCGTGCTTCTTTTTTCTTCTCAAAAAGAAGTTGAAGAAAAACTTGAAAGCTCCGGTAAAGGTAAAAAGAAAAACAAAACAAATTCTGCAACGGTTGTTGCAGAAGCGGCGGCAAAGCAGGATTCTTTACTAGCAAAATTAGACAGCAAGCTTCAAAAAGAGGAAGAAACGGCTGCAGTGCAAAAACAAAGTGCACGAACAAAGAAGCTTGTTTTTGACGTGCAAGATCTTAGAACCGGAGAAGCGGAGCAAGGAACAATTCATGAGGCGGGTAGTGAAGTGCGTGTTTCCACGGAAACCGCTCCGGATGCAACGCTTGAATTTCGTGCTGATTCCACTGTAGAAGGGGCGGCTCAAAATAAGCAGGGTGTGGCGGATGCAAAGCCGGCTCAGCCGCAAAATGTGCAATCGGCTCTTTTGCAGCAGATACAAAGCGCAAGCACCGATATCGTTCAATCGGGAAAAATTATTCTAAGAGATAATAATCAAGGACTAATCCGCATAAACCTAAAACCAGAACATCTTGGAACGGTAAAAATAAACCTTGAACTTTCGGGGGATAAAAAACTGACCGGTAGAATATCGGTTGCTTCAAAAGAGGCGTATGAAGCGTTTAAAGAAAGCTTGCATGATTTAACGGTTGCCTTTGAGCAAGGCGGCTTTGAAACGGCGGGCTTTGATTTACAATGGTTTGGGGAAAGTAATGCAAAAGCATTTTCCGATGAAAATATGTTTCACTCTCTTTCCGCATATGAAAGCAATTCAGGCCTAAAATCAGGCAATGAATTTACCGAAAAGCAAATATACAGTTATGGACAAGCTGAAGCGGTTAATATTTTAGCATAAGGAGCGAATATGAATACAGGTGCAATACAAAATGCAATGGCGGCAACACAATTATTTGAAATGAGTCCCGAAGAAAAGACTCGGCTTGAGTTGGATGTTAATGCCTTTAACAAACAAATTGAAATTGACGGACGCAAGCCGAAACAGGAGCTTGGAAAAAATGATTTTTTGCAACTTCTTATTGCGCAATTAAGTCATCAGGATCCGACCGCTCCAATGGAAGACACACAGTTTGTTGCGCAAATGGCGCAGTTTACCTCGCTTGAACAAATGACAAACGTAAGCCAGAGTTTTGAAAAACTGAACAACTTACTTTCCGGATCGGAGGCGGTGAATGCGGTTGGAAAGCAGGTAAATATTGAAGACGGTTCAATAAAGGTTTCCGGTGTCATCACTGCTGCTACACGAGGGGAAATTCCTCAAGTACAGGTTGACGGAAAATGGTACGATTGGTCTACGGTAAAAACCGTATATATAGGCGAAGCTCAGGCAAATCGCTAAGCTTAAAACTTTTAGAAGAAATTTAGGAGACAAAACACTATGATGAGATCATTATTTTCCGGCGTTTCCGGAATGCAAAATCACCAGACAAGAATGGATGTTATCGGAAATAACGTCGCAAACGTGAATACCACAGGTTTTAAGCGCGGCAGAGTTAATTTCCAGGATTTAATTTCTCAACAATTGAGCGGTGCATCCCGTCCGAATGAAGAAGTCGGCGGTGTTAACCCGAAAGAAGTAGGGCTCGGTGTTATGGTCGCAAGCATTGATACGGTACACACACAAGGAGCCTTGCAAACTACCGGAATCAATACTGATATTGCGATACAAGGAAACGGATTCTTTATTTTAAAAGACGGAGAAAAGAGTTTCTACACAAGAGCAGGTGCATTCGGTGTTGACAGAGACGGCACATTGGTAAATCCTGCCAACGGAATGCGCGTGCAAGGTTGGATGGCGGAAGACATTGAGGGGCAGCAAATAATCAATACATCCGATCAAACCGAAGACTTAATTATTCCGATTGGTCAAAAAATTGATGCAAAGGCTACAACCGATGTTGCCTATGCGTGCAACCTTGATAAACGTTTACCCGAATTGCCCGAAGGTGCAAATCAAGCGGATATATTACGATCAACGTGGGCAACCGATTTTAACGTATACGATACTTTCGGGGAACAACATAAACTGCAGATGGTTTTCTCAAGGGTCCCCGGTACAAACAACCAGTGGCTCGCAACCGTAAATGTTGATCCGGAAAATCAGGCCGGAACGGAAACGCGTGTAGGTATTGGAACAACCGACGGAACGGAAAATACCTTTATTGTCAGCTTTGACAACTATGGGCATTTGGCCTCGGTTACCGACACGGCGGGAAATGTTACAGCGCCGGCGGGACAGGTTTTAGTGCAGGCTTCTTATAATGTTGTCGGCGCAAACCCTGATGAAGGCGGTGCTCCCACTCGTCATACTTTTAACATCAATCTTGGAGAAATAGGAACATCTCGCAATACGATTACACAGTTTGCCGAAAGAAGCACTACAAAAGCATATCAGCAGGACGGTTACGCAATGGGCTATCTTGAGAATTTCAAAATTGACCAAAGTGGTATTATCACCGGCGTATATTCAAACGGTGCAAGCCGTGAAATCGGGCAGCTTGCTTTGGCAGGTTTTGCCAACCAGGGCGGTTTGGAAAAAGCAGGGGAAAACACTTATATTCAATCGAACAACTCGGGTATTGCGAACATTACCGTATCAGGAGTTATGGGTAAAGGAAAGCTTATTGCAGGAACACTTGAAATGAGTAACGTGGATTTAACCGATCAATTTACCGACATGATTATTACACAAAGAGGGTTTCAGGCGGGAGCAAAAACCATTCAAACTTCCGATACAATGCTGGAAACTGTGTTGAATTTGAAACGGTAATATGATATAATTTCTGCACTTTTATAAGCAAATTGTCTACGTTGCTTATAAAAGTCCAATGTATCTTGTATTATATACTTGATAATTGAGGATAATAAAGTGATAAAGGTTACCAGATTAAACGGAAAAGAATATTGGATCAATCCTCACCAGATTGAAATTATCGAAAGCAACCCCGACGTAACTTTGCAAATGCTGTCGGGAAAATACTATGTGGTAAAAGAAAAGCCTGAAGAAATCCTCAATAAGATAATAGAATATCGAAAATGCATCGGGTGTTTTAAAAATGAGTTGTAAAGGAGCGAGGTTTATATGGATTTAGCATCGTTTATAGGATTTTTCGGAGCTTTTGCTATTATCTTGATGGGCGGTATTCTCGGAGGATCCGCAAGCGGGTTCTTTCACTTGCCATCAGTATTTATTACTGTCGGAGGCTCTTATCTCACGCTCTTTTTAGCTTACCCTCTTTCATACACACTCGGTATCTTTAAAGTATGCGCACGAGTTTTTAAATCTGCCGATTTCCATGAAAAAGAAATTGTGCAGCGTCTGTATGCGCTTGCGGAAAAAAGCCGAAGAACGGGTTTGCTCGCTTTGGAAGAAGAGATTCAAGACTTTGATGATGAGTTTATGCGGACGGGGCTTCGAAATGTTGTTGACGGCATTGACGGAGAAGCAATTCGAAACTTAATGGAAAATGAATTGAGCCATATGGAAGAGCGGCATAACCGATGGATATCTTTTATAAATGCATGGGCAACCTTAGCGCCTGGCTACGGAATGTTAGGTACCGTTATGGGGCTTATCGGTATGTTGATGGCATTGGAAGACAAAAGCAGCTTGGGTCAGAATATGGCGGTCGCGCTTGTTACTACCCTTTACGGTTCGCTGATGGCAAACTGGCTTCTTATCCCTATGGCAACAAAACTCGGACTTCAGCATGAAGCGGAAGTAAAGTCAAAAGAAATGATTATTGAAGGAGTCTTAGCCATTCAGGCAGGAGACCACCCAAGAATTTTAGCCCAGCGTTTGTTGGTATATCTCAATCCGAAAGATAAAAGAGAGCTGGAAGCGGAATTGATTAAGGATTAAGTGTATGGCAAGGAAAAAAAAGCAAGCTGCGGGAGCGTCGTCCGGTTGGCTGACAACATATTCCGATATGGTTACACTTATGCTTTGTTTTTTTGTTATGGTTTACAACCCATCGGATGTAGACATTACTATTTTGCAAAGTATGGCCGCAAGCATTAGTGGAGATCCTACCGGCGGGGGGCAGTCGGTTTCTATCGGAAGGCTGGCAGATTTGGGAAATACTATAAATGCAATGCCCTCGCTTGAAAAAGGAAAAAAACTCGGCACCGCATTAAAAAAAGCTGTTTCCTTATTTGCTCCCGAAATTAAAACAAATAAAATTGCGGTTACGAGTGATGAGCGCGGTTTAGTTATTTCTCTTGCGGCGGATGCTTTTTTCCATCGAGATTCATCCGATTTGGATATTGAAGAAACAAGAGAAAGTCTTCTTCATATTGCACGGTTTTTATCCGATAAAGAATTAGAAGGTAGACGGTTTAGAGTGGAAGGACATACATCCACTTCTGAAGTAGCTGCGAGCAAGGAAATAGATGATTGGCAGCTTTCTTCACAACGGGCTATCAATGTTTTGCATTATCTTACGGATTTCGGTGCTGAAGAAAGCAGGTTTTCAGTTGCCGGTTATGCGGATACTCGCCCTAAAGCATCAAATGATACAGCGGAAGGGAGAGCTTATAACAGGCGAGTAGATATAATTATTCTGGACGAAGGACATTTTTAATGATATACTGCGCTTATATAAGCGCGCTTGCAGAGGAGAAAATATGGCAGATAATGAAAAAATAGGCGGAATTACTGACGAGCTTGATGAACATCTGACAACGCCTCCCGTTAAAAAAGCAGGGTTTTTACCTATTCTGCTCAAATGGATTGTGGTGGTGCTGGCGGCGGTAATTTTTATCGTAACGGTTGTTGTTATTACCGTTAACTTTATGTCAAGACGCGGTGCTAACCATACTGCATATCCTGTTTCCGAAGAATACCAGCGGGATACGCGAGAGCTGCTGCAATTCTATGACATGGGCATAATCAGAACGAATTCGGCAGATACGATCCCTGCACCGATTGTGGTGAATGTTGCGATTGGTTATCCGATGAATGACAAGGCAACGCAACAAGAGCTTTCAGGTCGCGTTATAGAGTTAAAAGATTTCTTGCGTTCTTTCTTTCAGAAAAAAACAGCTGCAGAATTACGCCAAGAACAAAAAATTAAGATTGAAATACGGAATGAAATAAACGATAATATTTTATCAAAAACAAAAATAAAAGATATTCGTTTTACTCAGTATGACATATTAGAACCATAAAAATTAAAATAGGAAAACTATGACGGAAGTATTATCACAGGACGAAATTGACCAGCTTCTCACTGCAATAAGCTCAGGCGATACTGATACCGAAGATTTTCGACCGGTAAATGATACTCGTAAAATTAAAATATACGATTTCAAGCGACCGGATAAATTCTCTAAAGAGCAAATGCGAACTCTTTCGCTTATGCATGAAACCTTTGCACGTTTGACAACAACCTCTTTATCAGCTCAGCTGCGCAGTATGGTGCATGTGCATGTTGCTTCCGTAGATCAGCTCACGTATGAAGAGTTTATTCGTTCTATCCCGACGCCTACAACCATTGCGGTTATTAACATGGATCCGTTAAAGGGAAATGCCATTTTGGAAATAGATCCATCGGTAACGTTTTCCATTATTGATCGTCTTTTCGGAGGAACCGGTCAGGGAACAAAGGTTCAACGGGATTTAACCGATATCGAAAACTCTGTTATGGAAGGGGTTATTGTACGAATTCTTGCAAACGTCCGTGAAGCGTGGACACAGGTTATTGATCTTCGCCCGCGTTTGGGACAGATTGAAACCAACCCTCAGTTTACACAAATCGTACCGCCTTCTGAAATGGTTGTTTTGGTTACGCTTGAAACAAAGGTCGGTGATGAAGAAGGAATGATGAATTTCTGTATCCCCTATATTACGATAGAGCCGATTATTTCAAAGCTTTCAAGCCAGTTCTGGTTTTCATCGGTACGCAGAAGCTCCACAACTCAATATATGGGAGTTTTAAAAGACAAACTTTCAACGGTTGATATGGATGTGGTGGCAGAGGTTGGCTTTTTGAATTTATCCGTTCGAGATGTTTTAAGTTTGCGTATTGGAGATGTAATCCGACTAAAAGATACTCATGTAGGAGACCCTTTTACACTAAGCGTCGGCAATAGAAAAAAATTTTTGTGTCAGCCCGGTGTAGTGGGAAAAAAAGTTGCGGTACAAATATTGAACAAAATAGAAGATATTACTCAAGAAGAATTTGAAGAAATGTCTGCGGATGAGGAGGATTTATATGAGTGACGGTTCAATTTCTCAAGATGAAATAGATGCTTTACTGTCCGGTGTTGATATGGGCGGTTTTGGCGGTGCCTCTGAGGCGAAATCTTCAAAACTGTCTGATTTTCAAAAAAGCACATTAGAAAATTTTCTGTCTGAAAACGTTGCTTCTTTTGCTGCGAATTTAGAGTCCATGACGGGAAAGTCCGCCGCAGTTGAGAACCCTGTTATAGAAATATTAAATAGAGACGCTTTTCTTCGTAATGTTCCTGAAATGGCGGTTGCAACACTCATTGATTTTGATAAAGGTCTTTCAGGTGAACACGTATTCCTTATGGCACCGGAATTTGCTCAAAAGTTGGTAAGTTTGGTAACCCATGAAGAAAATACAAAAATAGATGATATGGCTCTTTCCATTGTCAGTGAGACAATTTCACAATATGTAGGGACGGAGTTAACATCGCTTGCGGCTAAGGGAGTAAAAGATGTTTCGACCATTCCGGCGGAGTCTGTTAATGTTCCGAAAGCAATGGTGCGTCTTCCCCAGCACGACATGGGCGTTTTTACCTATAAAATTAAAATTGATGACACCCAATATACACTTTGGGAGGTTATGCCGGAGAAACTTATACATGAGCTTGTCGAAAAAATAGGCGGTACAGACCCTTCAACTCAAGCGGGGGTGCAGCCGGACATGCAAATGGGAGGTTTCCAACCAGGAGGAATGAATATGCAAACAGGAAACCCTCAAATGCCCGGAATGAATATGCAAATGGGCATACCGCAGCAGATGAACGGTATGCAGCAGGGCGGAATGATCATGCCGGGGATCAATCCAAATGTACAATCGGTACAGTTTCAGCCGTTACAGAATGTTCCTGTAGGAACCGAGCAAGGAAATATCGGTCTTATCATGGATGTTTACATGGAAGTAACTGTAGAGCTTGGTCGTACTCGAATGATTATTAAAGATATTCTCGGTATGGGAGAAGGTCATATTATTGAGCTTGACAAGCTTGCAGGAGAGCCGGTTGATATTTTAGTGAACCATAAGCCGATTGCAAAGGGCGAAGTTGTTGTTATTGATGAAAACTTCGGTGTTCGCGTAACTGAAATTTTATCTCCTGTGGAGCGTATTGCCGATATATAAATTTAATAAGGGTGGGAAAACATGTATTTATGCTCATATAAATTGCGCATATCGGCAATTCTCTTGTTGCTCATATTTTTTGCGACAGTAGAACTGCCGAATATATGTGCAGAGTCTTCCGATTTGCAAAGCACTGCTCAAACAGAAAATACGGATGAAAAAGATATTGTCCTGACTCCTCCGCAAGAAGATTCCTTGCCGATCGCTCCGAGTGCTTCACGGCAAAATTCGGCATCTCCTTCTTTTCTTTTATTAAAACTTATCGGAATTTTATTATTAGTTTGCGCGCTTGTATACTTTGCCGTGAAATTTATTAAAAAATATTCCGGAATAACCGCAGAGGAAGATCCTTTTTTAAAAAAAGTTGCGTTTTTACCGCTTGCGCAAGGCAAATCAATACAGGTGATTACGTTACTGGACAACGCATATATTATCGGTGTTTCCGAAAACAATGTTTCTCTTATTGAAAAAGTTGAAAACAAAGAGTTGGTAGATGCAATGAATCTTGCCGCCGATGAAAACAATCCTTCTCAGAATGCGGATTTTTCCGCAATGTTGGGAAGACTTCTGCCATCATTGAAGAAACAAAAAAAAGAGAACCCGTCTACAAGCGATTTTTTAACAGAGCAAAGAGATAAACTGCGTCAATCTAAATTCGGAAAATACGGGGCAGGTGAAGAGGACGATCGGGTATGAAAAAGATGATTTCTATTTTTACTTTCATGGTACTGATTTTATTAGCTCTCCCCGTATCTATTTTCGGGCAGGAAAGGAATTTCCCTGAGGGTTCTTCGCGGGGAAGAACAAATATTGAAGCGGATAACAGCGCAGGGCGAATTCCTTTTATTAATTTTGATATTCGAGAACCGCGCACTAATCGTGAAGTAGCTTTTTCAATTCAACTTTTATTACTTCTTACGTTAATTGCAATAGCTCCAAGTCTTTTGCTTTTGATGACCTCTTTTTTGAGGATATCAATTGTTTTGGATTTTATTAAAAGAGCGCTTTCGCTTCAGCAGGTGCCGCCTACCCAGGTGTTAAACGGAATAGCGCTTTTTTTAACTCTGTTTATTATGTGGCCGGTATTTAATGAGGTGTATACAAACTCTTTTAAACCGATGGCGGACGGAGAAATCAACATCGAAACCGCATATACCGAAGCGGAAAAGCCAATTCGCCTTTTTATGTATAAACAAATGGCGCACGATTCTTCATATATTACCTTATGTATGTCGATGGCAAAACTGCCAAAACCTAATACACTTGCGGACGTGCCTACGCATATTCTGATTCCGGCTTTTATTTTGCATGAGTTGACAATAGCATTTCAGATCGGAATATTTTTATATCTGCCATTTATTATTATCGATATGGTTGTCGCGAGTATTTTAATGTCGATGGGTATGATCATGCTGCCGCCGGTACAAATATCCATGCCGTTTAAACTTATTTTATTTGTATTAGTTGACGGTTGGAATTTATTGATAGGGCAGTTGTTTTATTCATTTTTATAAATGATTGAGGAGGAAGGCAATGACACAAGGAACGGTTATTACATTGATGAGAGAAGGAATTTTTCAAGTAGTTATTTTAATAACTCCAATTTTATTAGCTGCATTGATAGTCGGTTTAATTGTTGCAATTTTTCAAGCTACAACGTCTATCCAAGAGCAAACTCTTACCTTTGTGCCAAAAATTTTAACCATTTTGGGAATGATTGCCTTGCTCGGCGGATGGATGTTGGCGATTTTGCAAAACTATACCATACGATTGTTTGAGATTATCCCTCAATTAGTGCGGTGAGGAAGCTTTTTGGTGATTTAGGGAAACGCAGTGGGAAATCCTTTTGATTTTATATTAAACAAAGCTCCGATATTTCTCCTTGTTGCGGTACGTATTTTCGGTATGATTATGACAACGCCGTTGCTGTCAACTCGTGCTTTTTCTCGGGTTGTAAAAGTTGCACTTGCCGGATTGCTTGCTTTTTTAATATTTCCGCTGGCAGTTTACCCCGAATCAATACAAACCGAGATTGGTTCGCATTACATTCTTCTTTTAATCGGTGAAGGCTTGCTTGGTGTTTTAACCGGATTTTTTATCAATATGATATTTGTGTCTTTCAGCACGGCAGGACAATTTTTTTCGTATCAAATGGGGTTTGGCGCTTCGGAAGTATACGATGCGCTTGCGCAAATTGAAAACCCGTTAATGGGACAATTTTTAAACTTTATTGCGGTGTTAACTTTTTTGCAAGTAAAAGGCTTTCAAACTCTGTTTTTAGGCGGTGTTTTACGCAATTTTCAAACAATAAACTGCTTTATTTTTTTGGAAAAACAAGCTATCCTAATACCGTTTTTTATGCAGATTTTGGGAAAGCTTTTTTTAACAGCGATGATTATTGCGGCTCCTATTATGGGGACGCTTTTTCTGATACATGTTTCTATGGGGCTTTTAACAAAGGCTACTCCGCAAATGAATTTGCTTTCGGAAGGTTTTCCGATTACCATTATGGTAACGTTCTTTTTACTTTCCGTAGCATTACCCTATATGATTAATTTGTTTATTGTGATATTGCAGCAAGGTTTTGAAACTTTTGAGCAGCTGCTTATTCAAATGGGGACAAAAATATGAATAACGAATATACTCTATATGAATTGCCCCTCATTATTGATTTGCAGTGGTTTGCCGCTGAAGATGAAGGCAGAACGGAAGACCCGACAGAAACAAAACTGCGAAAAGCCAGAGAAGAAGGAAGAGTTCCGAAAAGTCAGGATATGAATTCGGCGCTAGTGGTGTTTTTTCCTGCGCTTGCATTGATTCTTCTTGCGCCTCATATTTTGAATAGTTGCATGGAAATACTCAAATTTTTTTTTCTCCGGTGTACGCAGGCTGATATTCGCAGCGGCGAATGGTTCTTTGTTTTTATAAAATATTTTGCACAAATAGTATTCCCGATAACATTCATTGCGCTTACGGCGGGTGTTTTGTCAAACCTTATACAAAACCGAGGTTTTTTATTTTCGACAAAACCAATACAGCCGAAATTTGATAAAATCTCTCCGAATATTGTTCGATTTTTTAAGCGTGCGCTTTTTTCGATAGAAGGTTTGTTTAATCTTGCAAAATCATTAATGAAGGTTGCCGCCATTGTTTTTGTCTCATATTTAATCATAAAATCAAACATCACGGTGTTTATTTCTATGTTGCAAGTGAGTTTTGTACAAGCGGTGTTTTATATTGCGGGGCTTGCCGCTAAGATTCTTGCTGCAGTCAGCTTGCTTTTATTGCTTTTTGCAATTCCGGACTATTTTTTTCAAAGGAAACAGTTTATCGATTCATTAAAAATGTCTAAGTCTGAAATAAAGGAAGAAATAAAGGAACAGGAAGGAGACCCGTTGATCAAAAGCCAATTGAGACGGCAGATGCAGGCTATTGTGCGGGAATCCGCGCGGGGAGCGGCAACAGCTGACGTAGTAATTACAAACCCTACACACTATGCGGTTGCGGTAAAATATGATCTCGGAGAGATGCCGGCTCCCATAGTTATTGCAAAAGGCTCCGATCAGCTTGCGCAAAGAATTAAAGAAATTGCACGAGAAAACAATATCCCGATAGAAGAAAATAAACCGTTGGCTCGATCCCTATATGCGCAGGTGGCAATCGGGAAAGAAGTGCCGTATGAGTACTTTAATGCGCTGGTATTGATATTCACCAAGCTTGATAAATTTAAAATGCAAGCACAACAGAGAGGAGATGTAAATGGCTGAAACAAAAAAGGTAGATTTTTTTAATGCTAATATTTTTACTGCGATAGGAGTGCTTGTCGTCCTTTTTTCGTTAATTATACCAATGCCCTTATCTGTTCTTAATGTTTTAATGGCGTTTAACCTTGTGTTTAACTTGCTGATTTTGCTCATGGTGCTTTTTGTTAAAAAGCCGACGGATTTTTCGGTTTTTCCTTCTTTGTTACTTGTTTCAACTGTTTTTGGGCTTGGATTAAATGTATCCTCTACTCGACTTATTTTAACCTTAGGAAGAAAGCTGCAGGGAACGCTGATAAATGCATTCAGCTCCTTTGTTGTCGGCTCTTCAGGCAATCAAGGGTTGGTGGTCGGTTTTACCGTTTTCATTATTTTGATTGCCGTGCAAGCCTTTGTCATCACAAAAGGTGCTACCAGAATTGCAGAAGTTGCGGCTCGTTTTACGCTTGACTTTAATGCAACAAAGAGCATGTCCATTGATGCAGAATATAATGCAGGTGTTATTACAGAAGAAGAAGCACGCAGACGAAAAAAACAAATACAGCGAGAAGCTGATTTTTTCGGAGCTATGGACGGTGCGAGTAAATTTGTTTCAGGCAATGTGAAAATCGGAATTTTTATTACGATGGTAAATATTATCGCCGGCTTAATTACCGGAATGGTTTTTGGCGGTGAAACATTTTCTTCCGCGCTTGAAACCTATACAAAACTTACAATCGGAGACGGGCTCCTTTCACAGGTACCTTCTCTTTTGATCTCCATCGCAACAGGATTTATTGTAACACGCTCCGGCGATGAAAATTCTTTTGGAGAAGAAGTAAAAGCACAGTTCGCGCAAGATGCATGGGTTTATTTCATCGGTGCGGGAACCTTGCTTTTTATGGCTTTTTTACCCGGATTTCCTCATTTTATTCTTTTTTGTATGGCGATTCTGTTTGCTTTTCTGGGATGGCAACTTAATAAAAAAGAAAAAACAAGAGTCTCGGAAGAGGTAAAACAGGCTCAAGCAAAATCGGGAATTCAGCAAACCGGCGAGCCCGCATCCGATATCAGCCCGATTGTACCGCTTGACCCGCTTTCTTTGGAGCTTGGCTATGCGCTTATTCCTCTTGTTGATAAAGAAAAGGGGGCGGAACTTTTAAGCAGAATTAAAGTAATCAGAAAAGAAGCTGCGCTGGATCTCGGCTTGGTTGCACCTAAAATTCGTATTATTGATAATATGAGATTAGAGCCGGGTTCTTACTGTTTTAAAATTCAAGGGTTGGAAGTTGCGCGCGGAAAATTGCGGCTTGGGTGGTTTCTTGCGATAAAATCGGGTGTTGTTGCGGAGGAAATTCCCGGAGAGCGGACAACGGATCCGACGTTCGGGCTTCCGGCAATATGGATATCCGAAGAGAATAGAGACAGGGCGGAGCGAGCCGGTTACACTGTTGTTGCGCCGTCGGCAATTATTGCCACGCATCTTACGCAGATTATTAGAACTCACGCGGCGGATATTTTAGGCAGACAAAATGTACAGGCAATTATTGATGCCTTGCGCAAAGATTATCCTGCGGTTATTGATGATGTAACAAAAAAATGCCCGTTGGGTAAAATACAAAAAGTTTTGCAAGGTCTTTTGCGCGAGCAGGTTTCTATCCGGAACACGGTTGCTATTTTTGAAACTCTTGCGGACTATGCTTCTAATGATACGGTTCCCATACCTCTTCTTATTGAAAAGGTTCGACAACGACTTGGACGCCAAATTTGCTTGCAATACGTGAATGAAGATAATATATTACATGCAGTGCGCATTGACCCGGCATTGGAAGCTGATCTTGCGGAAAAAGCCGCGTTTACCGTTGATGCCGATGCAATTTTTACGCTTTCGCAAAAAGAGCAGCGAACGATTTTACAAGCGATTCGAACAACACTTGTTTCAGTGCAGCAAGACGGTTATGCCGCTGTTTTATTGGTGCCCGATGCGATCCGCGCCTCTTTATGGAATATGCTACAATCCAGCAATCTTGATGTCCCCGTATTATCATTTAAAGAGATTTCCGCTGATATGCAAATAGAAACCGTAGGGGTAATACGAACGGAGAGCGAAACCCATTCAGAGACAAAGCAAGAAACTGTAGGAAATTAGGGATAGATAATGGATGTACTAGTTGAACAGGCTCAAACGTATGAAAAGTGTCTTGAAAAAATTCATAAAAAATATGGAAAGACAATAAATATTTTGCGCACAAAAACAAGTAAGCAAAAAATTTTATTTGGATTAATTGAAAAGCCTATTATAGAAATTTTATTCTCGGTTTATACGGAAAACCCAACGCAGACGATTGCGAACCTTCCGGCAGCAAAAAACTTGGATACCGTATGGGAAAATTTTGAAAGAAAACCCGTTATAAGCGACGACACAACAGAAAAAATAAAAATACTTGAATCGGCTTATCGGTTCAATCCTAAATATAAAGAATTGCTTGAAAGCTATATCCAAAAAGCAAAAGAAGAACAAAGCGAGCAGCAAAATCAAGAAAAAGTAAATATAGAAGCGGTTGCGCAACTTGCCGAAAAATTAGAATCGATGATGGAAAAAATTAATAGCGAGCCTGCGCCCACAGCGATACAAGTAGTTGATCGGGAGCTTCCTACGTTAAAAAAAATACAATCTATCTTGGAAGATAATGATTTCAGCTTTTCTTATATCAATGACATATTGACTCGATTAAAAGAAGAGTTAACTTATAAAGATCTTGCAAATTACGCAAAAGTGGAATCAACCGTTCTCCAATGGATAAAAGAATCCATCGTTATATTGGAGCCTCCTAATCTTGAAAAAACAAGAAATATTGCATTAGTAGGCCCGACAGGCGTAGGAAAAACAACCACGCTTGCCAAGCTTGCCGCCTTTTATTTTAAATTTGAATCCAAACGAAAACAAAAACAACAACGCGTAAAAGTGATCACGACAGACTTTTTCAGGATAGGTGCTGTCTCTCATATGGAGCGCTATTGTGAAGTAATGGGAATTGATTTTTGCGGGGCTGATACAATCCCCACATTTGTAACATATCTTACGCTATATCAAAATGAAGCTGATGTTGTTTGTATTGATACGGCGGGGCGTGCAGCAAATGATACAAATAATATAAAAAAAACAGTGGAGTATTTTGAAGCGGCAAAAAATATTGATTTTGAGATGTACCTTACTGTTGCTGCCGGAACAAAGACAAGCGATTTGCGGGAAATATTTCAACAATATGGCGTTTTTAATTACACCTCTCTTATCATTACAAAATTTGATGAAACCCTTCGTATCGGCAATCTGCTCAGTGCATTAAAAGATATTAAAATTCCCATCAGCTATATAACATTCGGACAAACTGTACCCCGAGATTTTGGTCCCGCTTCCAAAAAATTATTGCTTTCAAAGCTAAAAGGTTTCAGTATTTCTGCCGATGAAGAAGAGTAGAATTGTTATACGACAAGTTACAAGGAAATGGAGTCATAGATGACGGATCAAGCGGAAGAGTTGCGCTTACTGATGCAAGAAGACCAAAAAGAGAGTGGAGCGCCTTATGCGAAACGAAAAACCCACATTATTGCGGTAACAAGCGGAAAGGGCGGAGTAGGTAAAACAAATATTGCTACGAACATGGCAATTGCATACGGGCAAATGGGAAAAAAAGTTATATTGATTGATGCCGATCTCGGCTTGGCAAATATCAATGTTATGATGAATATTATACCGCAATACAACCTTTATCATGTGATAAAAAAACAAAAAAGAATGTCGGATATTATTATCAATACCAATTTCGGTATAAAAATGATTGCCGGCGCATCCGGTTTTTCAAAAATCGCAAATATGACAGAGGTGGAGCGAAACGCCTTTATCAAAGAGTTGTACACTCTTTCATTGGCGGATATCATTATTATTGACACCAGTGCCGGCGTTTCAAAAAACGTGATAGGTTTTGTTGCATCCGCCGATGATGTAATTATCGTAACAACATCCGAACCGACTGCAATAACCGATGCTTACGGAATCATAAAAATTATTGCAACTGAAGTTGACAATAAAGATATAAACTTAAAAATGATTGTAAACAGAGTTAAAACAGCAGCGGAAGGCAGGAAAATTGCTGCGCGCATGATCCAAATCGCCGCACAGTTTTTAAATCTGAAAGTTGAATACCTTGGCTTTATTTATGACGATTCCGCTGTTGGAGAATGCGTTATCAAACAAACCCCGTTTTTAGTTGCCGAGCCGAAATCGAAGGCATCAATATGTCTCCGCCACATTGTAGCCAAACTTGAAAAAACTGAAATTCCCGAAACGGGAGGTCTTACTGGCTTTATCCGGAAAATTTTCGGGCGAGAGTGGGAATAAAACGTTTAGGACATCAAACACAATTTTTTATAAGCTGCTGCAACGCTTTTTTTAACATCTAATACAAATCATAAAAAATTTATAAAAAGAGTTAGACACAACGGTTTGGTTTTGACGTCCATGTCAAAAACTAAACCTGCGAGTTTTAAAAGCTTTGTAAATAGTCTTGCTTTAAAACATCGTTTGGAGTTTAGCAACGGTGGGCAATTTACCATACTGATGCTTACATCCACAAACCTCCTGCCGATGCTTCTCTGCATAACAGTACCTTAATTACAAAACGCTGCACCGGTAGTATTCCGCTGCACTTATCTCTATTATAGAAATTGTATATTTTTTTAGCAATTTCTTTGACTAATTGAAAAAAACGAATTATACTATTTTTATGCAAGTAATGAAAAAAAAGTCACTTAAAAAACATAAAGAAACGCTCCTCAGCATTATCGAAACCGAGACAATGCTGCATAGCATCAGCGATGTTGATATACTTCTTGAACAAATACTCACCGAGTCCAGAAAAGTTGTGCAAGCCGATGCCGGCTCCATCTATATTGCTGAAGATAATCAGCTTTTTATTCATTATGCTCAAAATGATACTCTGCAAAAAAATTTACCGAAAGGTGAAAAGCTTCCCTTTGTGTTTTTTAATTTTCCGATAAACGAAAGTACTATTGCAGGATACGTCGCCTCAACAAAAAAAGCGATTAACGAGCCGGATGTATATAATATTGATCCTGAAAAACCGTATAAATTCGGCAAAGGTTCCGATGAGACAACAAAATATAGAACGGTTTCTATTCTTACTATTCCGCTATTGGCGGTGTCCGGTCGAGTTTTGGGTGTTTTGCAAGTATTAAATGCAAAAGACAAAAAAGGCAATATCAGAGCTTTTAGCACAGAGGATGAAACCTATCTTAATCGATTTGCCACAAATGCTGGTGTTGCTTTGGAGCGGGCATATCTTACTCGATCCATGATCATGCGCATGAATAAGATGGCGGAATTACGCGACCCCCTGGAAACGGGAATGCATGTAAATCGCGTTGCCAATTATTCGGTGGAAATCTATGACCGTTGGGCTTTTTTGCATAATATTCCGGAAGATGAAAGAAATCAATATCGCGATAAGTTAAAAATCGCAGCTCTTTTACATGATGTAGGAAAAATTGCGGTAAGCGATGCAATTCTTAAAAAGAACGGAAAACTTTCGGAGGAAGAGTATGCTCAAATGCAAACGCATACATGGCTTGGTGCAAAGCTTTTTAATCCGATAGAAACAGAGATTGATAAACTCTCCCAAGACATTGCATTGCGCCACCACGAAAACTGGAATGGCTCCGGATATCCCGGTCATATATGTATAGAAACGGGAAAGGTTTTAAAAACAAACCCTACAACGGGAAAAGCGCAAGGTTTAATCGGAGAAGAAATCCCGCTTGGCGGCAGAATTGTTGCACTTGCAGATGTTTATGATGCGCTTTCTTCAAAGCGTTCATATAAAGAGCCATGGAAAGAAGAAGATATTTTAGCGTTAATAAAAAAAGAGCGAGGGCTAAAATTCGACCCCGCATTAGTTGATGCCTTCTTTGATGTACACTCTCATATTTTAGCAATTAAAGCTCGTTTTGTTGATGTCGAATAAGTTTAGTTGTTTCCCTGTCAAGCGCTTGAGCAAAATCGCTAATTTCTTTTTTACCAAAAGTTTTTGTTTTTTCCGGCGTTAATCCATATTCTTGAAGCTTATACATAAAATTGCGGATAGAAAGCCGCTCATTAATATTTTCTTTTGTGTATACAGTTCCTCTATCATTTATTACTAAAATATTTTTATCAATGAGTGCTTTTGCAAGCGGAATATCGCGCGTAATAACAATATCGCCCGATAATGCCGTATTCAGAATATGTATATCGGCTGCTTGGGATTCAGTTCCGGTTTGAATAAAACTGCAAAAAGGATTGTTCGCTACAGGGATAGGGCGATTTGCAACAAAAACAGCTTCAACCTTCAACCGTTTTGCTGTTTTACAAATAATCGATCGTATTTTTGCAGGACAAGAATCAGAATCAACTAAAAGTCTCACACTGGAACACCCGCTATATAAGCGGTCCCTTCTCCTTCGACAAAAAGCTCTTCCGCCCCGGCTCCGATAAAAAGGCTATCCCCTTGCGAAAGATCCGACGATTCATTTCCGCTTTTATCAGTTACTATTATTCTTCCTTCAGTTACAAGTATAATAACCGCAGCTGCAAGCTGTATGTGTGTTTTTTTATTTTTTATCGATAATCTGCTCAATTCAAATTCTTTTGCAGGTGTTTTGTATGAAAAAAGTGAATCCTTTTTATCATCGGTTAAAATAACAGGCGAAAATGATTTTACAGAAGTGATTGCCAAAAGCTCTTTTTTGTCAATATGTTTTCCGGTCAGTCCCGCTCGCAACACGTTATCGGAATTTGCCATAAGCTCAAGTCCCGTGCCTTCAACATAGGCGTGCAGTATTCCCGCCGAAAGATAAATCGCTTGGCCGGGATTAAGTTCGATAATATTTAAATAAAGAGGAGCAAGAATTGCGGAATCGGAAGGATATTGTGCCGCCAGTTTTAATGCCAAATTAAACGGATTTTCAGAAAGCGAGCGCCCATCACTCAGTTTTTGTATACGTGCTTTACAATTATCGAGTAAAGAGCGGACAGACCCTTCATTTTCTTGCAATAAATTCTCATAAAAACTTCCGGTAAATTCATCTTCACTGGGATTTTGCCTAAGAGTTTTTTGTATAAGCGCATCAAAAAAATCAATATGCAGGGTTTCAAAAAAATGCAAAGTTTCTTCTTTTTTTCTGAATCCACAGAGAGCGGTAAACGGTGTTAGCGCAAGCATTATTTCCGGTTTATGATTTTCATCTTTATAGTTCCGCGCATAATCGTCAAGTGGAATATTTGCATGATTTTCCCTTGCAAAACCTTTTTTGGCTTGCTCCGAGTTCGGGTGCACCTGTATAGAAAGAGGAGAACCGGCGGAAAGAATTTTGAATAAAAAAGGCAAAGAGCCGAATGCCGCTGCGGTTTTCTTTCCAAGCAAAAGTTCTTGGTTTGCTTCAATAAGAGATAGAAGGCTAACTTTCCCATCAGCTTTATCAATCATGCTTGGAGCTGCGGGGTGAGCGCCCATCCATAATTCAGCCCAAGGGTCGTTCGAAATATTTTTTTTCCCGAGTACGGAAGCAATCCCCTGCTTGGAACCCCAAGGATAAGTACGAATAGTATTATCAAGTTTATAAAAATAACGCATGTTCTTCCCTCATCGCATGTTAGTAGTATCGCTACGATCGTCAATAGCACTATTAATTGAGTTAAGCATTCGTTGCGTATACTGTCCCATTTCAAGTAAATCGGTTTGTGCTTGCGGAAGATTTCCTATTTTTTGCTTTTCTTTTTGTAATTCATCAGCCAACAAAATTCCGCTGATAATTGCTACTTTAAGCGGATCTTTAACACCTGAATTTTGCTCCACTTGCGAAACAACCGCTTTGTAATGCATATATAAAGAGTCTAAATATACGGAATCTTCGTCTGCTTGAATGGTAAAGGAGGCACCCAATAAATCAATCTTTAATTGGCCCTTATCCATACTGACTAAAAGATTTCCATCTGATTTTTATTCGGATCAGTTGGAGGAGTGTTAAGAATATCGGCAAGAGCCTGATTTTCGGAAGTTTGAGCCGGCTGATCGGGAGGAAGAGAAGCCTGCGCCTGCTCTGCTTCCTGATGAGTGCTATACATAGAATCCTCAAACGCACTTAAGTGATTAAGCGCGCTGATGATTCCTTCCTCGATCTTGGATTGGTCGTCCTTGAAAGAAAGCACAAGATTTTCAAGCTCGGTAATACGTTTTTCCCGCTCATGAATTTCAAGCTTAAGTTTATTATTTTCTTCTTTTAACGAATTAATAAGAAAAACAGCCTTTGTTACTTTTTCTTCCAGTTGTTTAATTTGATCGAGGTTTAACATATTTTATGCTCCTAGTGCTTTTTTTGAAGCATCAACTACTGCTTTAAATGCAGCAGGATCTTCTATAGCCATATTGGAAAGAGCTTTGCGGTTTAATTCAATACCTGCTTTTGATATTCCGTCAATAAAGCGTGAATAACTCATACCCTCAGCACGAACTGCCGCGTTGATACGACTAATCCAGAGCCGGCGCATATCACCTTTTCGATCTCGGCGCCCTACATAGCTATGAGTAAGAGCTTTTACAATCGCATCTTTTGCCGCCTTGTAGTTTGTACTTCGTCTTCCGCGGAAACCCTTTGCCTGTTTAAGGATCTTTTTTCTTCTGTGAATTCTGTTATTACTACTTAATGATCTTGGCATTATATACTCCTGATAATTATCAATTCATTATGAATACGGTAAAAGCTTTTTGCGTACCACTTTTGTATCTGCATCTGACAAAATTCCCGGTTTACGTAAATTTCTTTTGCGTTTAGGAGATTTCTTTGTAAGAATATGGCGTAAATTCATTTTTTTATATTTTACTTTACCGCTTCCCGTTATTTTAAAGCGCTTTGCCGCAGCGCTTTTACTTTTCATCTTAGCCATGTCATGCCTCCAATTCTCTTATTTCAAATCCGAGGTTCCGTCTCGGCTTTTAAAAAACCTTTTCAGGTTTGAAGAATAGTGATTGTACAATAAGATTATTATAAAATCTATCCCTATTGTTTTTTTGATTTTGGCGCCAAAGTCATTGACATTGTTCGCCCTTCCATTGCAGGCTGCTTTTCGACAGAAAAATCGCCGCTGAGCCTTTGCAAAACGTTTTGTAATACATCATAACCTAAGTTGGTATGAGCCAACTCACGCCCCCGAAAGCGTATAGTTACTTTAACTTTATCTCCTCCGTCAAGGAATTTCTGTATATGCTTTGCTTTAAAATTCATATCATGATCATTTATCTTTGGCTGCATTCGTATTTCTTTTAATGTTTGCAGTTTTTGCTTTTTTTTGGAATCACGGAGCTTTTTTTCCATTTCAAAGCGATATTTGCCATAATCAAGAATTTTGCAAACCGGCGGATTCGCCTGCGGAGCAACTTCTACTAGGTCAAGATTAATGTCTTTAGCCATTCGTAAAGCCTCAACAGTGGGAACAATCCCTTTTTGCTGCCCTGCCTCATCAATTAATCTAACCTCTCTTATACGAATTTGTTCATTAACTCGTAATCCTTTTCCTTCCGCCAACGATCCTCCTTACGCACATCGTATGCAATGCACATTAAAAATAAAGTTACAAAACTGATTATACTAAATTTATCTTGAAAGTGTCAAGCAACGAAAATGCTTTTCCGTGCTTACGCATGCACAAGGACTGCCGTCCCTTGAGCCTCACTTTTGCGTGTTGATTCCGGACAATGTTTAAAAACTATTATGCAGAACTTTTCCCGCCTATACTTCGCATGTAGGGCGCTACGGCACCCCTGCACCGGAGAAGTGTAAAATTTTCAGAATGGGGGCACGGACGCCCGTGGTTCCAAACAGAAGCGACGTTTTAAAGCAAGACAGTTTGCAAAGCTTTAAAACTCGCAGGGTTGGTTTTGACATGGACGTCAAAATCAGAACCGCCATGGACGGCGGTGGTTCTAAACAGAATTGAGTTTGAAAACTACCACAGCTATATAAATTAGGAGTTTTCAAACTCATAGGTTTCATTTTGCCACGGACGGCAAAACTTAGAACGGGGGCTCGGACGCCCGTGGTTCCAAACAGAAGCGATGTTTTAAAAGCACAGCCGCTTTAAAGTGCTTTTAAAACTCGCAGGTTTCATTTTGCCACGGACGGCAAAATGAAACCGTTGTGTCTGACTCTTTTTATAAAATTGTCTTGATTTGTGTAAAATATATTAAAAAAATGCTATGCCGGTGAAAATCAATACATACAAATTCCTGTGGATGAAACCGCTTTGCAGTTTAAAAGATGCAAAATATCATGAGTGTAACTTTTATGAGTTTTTGTTTTTTATTATATGTATATTATTGTGATTTTTAAGAAAGTGTTTTCAAAATTTTTAGATCGTTACATTTTAACGAGGAGAAAAAATGCATTTATCATCAAAAACAAAACGATTTATGACCGTATCAGCTGCGGTTGTTGCGGTATTTCTTGTATTGGTTTCTGCGCGCTGTTCAACAAATAGGGAGTCTGCGGATACTGTTTTTGCGGATTCCGGTGCTGCTGAAGGCATTTCAAAAGATACCGTGTCTTTATTGGAAGGTTTGCAGGGAGCTTATCGGCAGGTTACTTCCGCCGTCCTGCCTGCGGTTGTAACGCTTGATGTGGTGGAAACAAGAAAGGTTCGTGTTCAAGATCCTTTTTCAGATGGTTTTCCATGGTTTTTCTTTGGGAATCCCGAAAATAGAGATGAAAAGAATGAACCGAAAGAGCGTGAATTCCGCGCTGAAGGTTTAGGCTCCGGCGTTATAGTACGAAAAACAGGAAAAATTTATTATGTTTTAACAAATTATCACGTTGTCGGAAAAGCAAACGATATAGAAGTAAAGCATTATGACGGTAGGACATTCAAGGGAAAACTTGTAGGCGGAGATCAGAGAAAAGATATTGCACTTGTTTCTTTTGAAACCTCTGATAATAATATTACGGTTGCAAAGCTCGGGAATTCCGATGTTGCACAAGTAGGAGATATTGTATTCGCAATCGGCTCTCCACTTGGGTATTCTTCAAGCGTAACACAAGGCATTATCAGTGCGGTTGGAAGATTTGGCGGTCCCGGAAATACCATTAATGATTTTATTCAAACCGATGCCGCAATCAACCAAGGGAATTCCGGCGGTCCTATGGTAAATATTTATGGAGAGGTTATTGGGATCAATTCATGGATTGCTTCTTCAAGCGGCGGCTCTCAGGGACTCGGGTTTTCAATTCCGATTAATAATGTAAAAAAAGATATTGACTCTTTTATTCAATACGGTGAAATTAAGTACGGTTGGCTTGGTGTGCAGTTGATTGGCACGGATGCTAATACTATTGCAGAGCTCGGTATTCCTAAAAATATTGATGGAGCTCTTGTTGCTCAAATTTTCCTCGGCTCTCCCGCGGATAAGGGAGGCATGAAGCCGGGCGATTATGTTACAAAGCTAAACGGTAAAACAGTAAAAGATATTAATCAGTTAGTGCGCGACATCGGCAATTTAGGCAAAGGACAAACCGCATCTTTTGTTCTGATGCGAAATGGAAAAGAACTTTCTCTCAATGTAAAAATTGACGCCCGAGACGAAAAGATTGTTGAAGATTCCGCAAAGCTTTGGCCCGGAGTTGTACCTGTTCCGATAACTGACAGTATTCGTGAACAACTGAAACTGAAAAAAAATATTACCGGTGTAATAGCTGCCAATATCCAAAACAAAAGTCCTGCTGCAATAATGGGGCTCAAAAGCGGGGATGTTATTACCGCTGTAAATGACACGAAGATAGCCAATATAAAAGAATTCTATAATGTTATTTCTCAGCAGACAAAAGAAGTGTGGTTTGATGTCTTGCGTGAGGGACAAACATTGTCAACAATTCGCTTTAAACTGAGTAAATAAAACAGTTTTACGAATAGCGGAAATTATACAAAGCCTTCTAAAATTTTAAATTTTAGAAGGCTTTTAGTTTTTTAACTCCGGTATTTTAAAAGTTTTGCGTTGGATAGGAGAAAAGCCGAAGTTTTTTATTGCCTGCACATGAGCGGCGGTACAATAACCCTTATGCTTTTCGTATCCGTATTGCGGGTATTTTTTTGCCCATTCAAGCATTTCCATATCACGGGTTGTTTTTGCGATGATAGAGGCCGCCATAACTTCAGGGTATTTTGCATCGGCTTTCGGCTCTGCCGCCGCCGCAATAATTGAAGGATTCAGAAAATCAGGCAGTTTATTTCCGTCTACGATTATTCGGATAGAAGCTGCCCTGCATTCACTTGTTAAAACTTTTTGATACAAGTCATCAAACGCCCGTTTCATTGCCAGTAAAGTCGCCTGCAAAATATTGATTGCATCAATTTCGATATGGTCAGCCCTTCCTTCTCCAATGAAAAGCGCCTGAGCTTGAATGAGCGCTCTACATGCTTCTCTTTTTTGGGGAGAAAGTTTTTTAGAATCATTTAAAAGCGTAGATGCAAAATCAGGCGGAAGAATAACGGCGGCGGCGGTTACAGGCCCAGCTAAAGGCCCTCTTCCCGCCTCATCAATTCCACAGATAAGTGTCATCGTGAAGACTGAACTCCTTTTTGAAAGCCTCTAAATATCGGCAAAGTTTTTACCGTAACCTTTGAGCTTTTGGTATACCAGAGCGCAATATCCGTATTTTTTTTATGTTCGGGTATACGTTTGCCGCTTAACTTATCAATTATAATTTGGGAATTCCAAAGCTCTATCACTCTGCCTACGGTTTGCGGCTCGATATTTGCGACAAAAGTGTCAAGCTGTACAAATGAACTGTCAGCGGAAACCCCGAGCGCAATAAGTCCTTCGCAAAGCAAATATACATTATGTAACTCAGCTGCGGAATCTTTTAATTGGAAACAAACCGCATAATCAGTTTTGCTTTGTTGTATTTGTACGGTATTGCATTCAATTCTTGAGTTGGTAACCTGTATTGTTGCAGCGCCTCCGGCTGCGTTAATTTCACAATCTTTTAAAATAAGATTCGCATTTTCAGCCTGTATAAGCGGCAGTTTTGAATCCGGTAAAGATGTTCGAGAAATGCGAGTGTTTTTTAATTCACATGAGCAATCTTTTACGGAAAGAAAAGCTTCAGGAGCAAACTCAATTTGATTTTTATTTCCATCAATAATAATCGGAATGTTTAGCACGATTGACTCGGGTACTGTAATTCCTGTTTTTAAACTAAATCGTATCGGCGTATCTGTTTTTTCTTTTTCCGCAAGAGTGAAAAAAGCTTCCTCAAAACTTGTAAAAGGTTTTTGAAAACTGCCGTCTCCCCCATTTGCGGCAGTTGCATCAATGTAATATGTATTTTTATCAACTGTAAAAGAATACTTTAGCACCGAAGAAGTGTTTCCCGCCTCATCTTGCGTATAAAAGGAAAGCTCATATTCAACTGCAGCATTTTCTTTCCCGGTTAATATAATTTCCTCTCCTTTTTTAATATATACGGGCGGAGTTATTGTATACAGAAGTCTTTCCCGCTCCGCTCCTGAAGAAGCGGTAATGGTAACCGGCTTTGTAGACGGTGAATGGTCAGGCTCAAACCTGATCAGAGGTTTTAATGGCGGGATTTTATCGATTTCAAAATGGATGGTTATATCACCGTGTGGAACTCCATCATAAAAAGCACGAATACGCAGAAAAAAATGTTTACTCTCTTCTTCTGCAACATCAAACAAAGTTCCCGAAGGGTTAAAAAAAGCCGCAGTCCCTTTTAAATCATCAGGCATAAAACGCTCGGAATTTTGATAATAAAAAATAAAGGGAGATGCTGTTTTTTCTATTTGCAAGAGTACCGGCTTATTAGTCGGCTTTTCCGGCACTCCATTGATAAGAGGTTTTTTTGGTAATAAAACCGACTGCATTTTTTCTTTGTCATCGGAATACCACGAAAGCAAAACATCTTTATCACGAGGAACAAAAATCGGCCCCGTATAAGTTTGCCAACTATTTTCTTTTTCTGTTTCCAATAGATACACGCCGTTTTCGCCAAGCGGAAGTTCTATAAAATACCAATTCAAAACGCGGTAGCCGGCATCTTTTTTCATAAAAGTAAAAGGCTTCTCCGTTGTATACGGCGGCAACGGCAGCTGCCCGCGCATGGCAGAGTAGTGAATTACCTTTTCTTCGGTTTCTCTGAATGGTTTTATTGCTTTTATTCTTAAATTGATAAAACCTGTTTTATCAATTAAAACAGGCTCTGTGTATACAAGTCCGAACTGCTCGGGATCGCTGCCGTCTATCGAATATACAATTTGAGTGTTTTTTTGAGCATTGATAATTAAATACTGCTCATTCTCCCATGCCCCGGACTGCGGGCTTATTACTTCCATTAAAGGAGCGTCTTGCTGCGGATGTACCGTGTAAGCAAGAGCTTTTGAAAAAGAGCCGTCCCGTTTTTGCTTCCAAATGCAAATTTCGGTTCCGTAGGGACAATAAAGCGGTTCTGAATATCCCAACCGTCCTTCCGCAAAAGTATTAAAAACCGGATTGTATAAACGATAAAATGCCTTCTCTATTTTAGTTTCGGAAGGCATTTTTAAAGTCAGCTGCGCGCCCTGTTCTTCATACTCCGTTATAACGGAAACAGGGGAATAAGACTCTTCGGCGAAAGTAAATCCGGTAAGATAAACGCAAAACAAAAAAGATAAAAGAGAGATTTTTTTTATACGTGCTTTATTCATGGATTCCTTTTTCGTATGCTTTATCTATGCTTTTACCTCTTACCTTTTTACTTTCTCTTGTGAAATATAACTTCCATTAAAACCGTCAATTGTTTTAATGTTTTTTAACCAGTATTCAGCCTCGGTTTTATTGGCAAAGGGGCCGACTCGAACTCGATGTGTTACTCCGGTTAAAGTTTCTTTTGTAAAAATTTCAACCTTCATATGTTTTTCGGCAAGTCTGTCGCGCGCCCGCTCCGCATTTATTTTACTTGAAAGAGAGGCTGTTTGCACCCAGAAAAGCATTTCCGATTTTGAAGGTGAGTTTGTGGATGCAGCTTGAGTCTTTGATTTGCTCGATAATTTCTGCGGAGCCTTTGCCAGCGCTTTTGGTTGTGTTTTTGCGGAAGAAACCTGCTGCGAAGAAGTTTTCTTCACTTGAGGAGTAGATTCAGTTTTCTGCTCTGCTTTTGCAACAGTCTTTTTTGCAGGCGGCTCTTGCTCTTTCGCCGCTTTCACTTCTTTATCTTCTTTTTTTTCAGGAGTTGCGTTAAGACCTATTTGCTCGGCGAGTTCAGGAGGAAGCGAATTTGTTTTTTCACCGAGATTTTCTTCCGAATTAGTCAAGTCAGAAACATCAATATCCTGTTTTGACTCCGGCGAGGGAACAATCAGCACATTCATCGTATTTCCGGAAAGCTGTGCAGGAGCATTTCCGAATTCAGGAATTTTATCGGGTTCGCGTGCCCACATATTCGGATCAATCCCCGCTTGGTTATAAGCTTGAGTGTCGTTCGTATATTTTGATAAATCGGTCGCAATAGCGGAATTTTTGGATCTTGCGGGCGAATATAAAAATAAAGCAGTTCCTACAATAATTAAGATAAACAAAGTTACTGATATAATAACCCATAAAATTTTCTTTTGTTCCATAAATGCCTCAAAATCTTTTCGGGTTTATAAACCCTTTTTTAAAAGTATCTGCTCCAGTTTTTTTTCCAACATAGACGCAGTTCCGTAGTTGGCTACTCTTTCTATATCGGCATTTCTATAAACATATTGAGAGTAGAAATCCGTTTGATTGGAAAATCTTTTGAAAATCTCTTTCAACGAAAGCTTGTCTCTTTTTTTGCAGCGCCATATACGTAAGATTTTCGGTGCGGTAATATATAGCACAAACGCACACTCGTCAAGCAGCTTAGTCTTGTGCAACGTCGGTGCATTCAGCAAAACAGGGCGATGAGGATCCTCCAGAAAAGCCTCATTGATGCGTTTGCGCGTAACAGCACTTATTTTCGGAAAAATAAAAGCCTCGTGTTTTTTTAACAATACAGGGTCGGAAAACAACAATTCACCGAGTTTTCTACGATTAAGGCTGCCGTCAGCATTTATAAGTTGAAGCCCGTTTTTTTCGCACTCTTCCGAAAATAAAGCCGCTATTTCTTCAGACTCCGCAGCCAAAACTTCATGCGCAACAAGGTCGGCATCAATACAATAAAACCCCCGCTTTTCTAAAATTTCAGCAGCAACATTCTTTCCGGCACAACTTTGCCCCGCCAAACCGATAATCGGCGCTCTTTTTTCTTCCATAATAAAGAGTATAATAAAAAAAGACAAACTATAAAAGATGAAATTTTAAAAAGGAAAATTCTCTTACAAAAGAAAGGAGAACGATGGGTATAATAAATCTGGAATAACGTTTTTAAGTCATTTTATAAAAAGAGTTCGACACAACGGTTTAGTTTTTGCCGTCCGTGGCAAAAACTAAACCACGAGTTTTAAAGCTTTACGAATAGTCTTGCTTTAAAACGTCGTTTCTGTTTGGAACCACCGCCATCCGTGGCGGTTCTGATTTTGCGTCCATGTCAAAAACTAAACCACGAGTTTTAAAAGCACTTGGAAAAAGTTTGTGCTTTTAAAACATCGGTTCTGCGTGGAACCACGGGCGTCCGTGCCCGTTCTGAGTTTGACAACGGTAGGTAAACTTACCATCGGCAAAATGTAATTTCAAAATTTTGCCTGCCATTTTTGACAAAGGCAAGCAAACATCAATACTGCGTATGGGAACCACAATAGTCCGTGGCGGGTCTGATTGTAATTTTTTGATTTTTTATTTACGTAGCTGCGGTGCGCAATTTACCATAGGGATGCTGAAGCTGCAAGCTATTATTACTAATACTCCGATTACTAACAGCAACTTAATTACAAAACGCTATACTAGAACTCCTTAACCTCGCCGCCTGCATTGGCGATGAACACGCGGGGTGGGTTTTCGGTGAAAAAACCGTTTTCAATAACACCGGGAATAGCGTTTAGTTCTTTTTCAAATTTAGAAGGGTTTGTCTTTGCCTGTGCAGGCCATTTAATGTCTAAAATAAAGTTTCCGTTATCAGTAACAACGGGGCCTTTTTTGCGTATGCCGTCACGGAGTACCATGGACACGCCCCAGCTTTCAAGTTTTTTCATAATGCTCAAACGGGCTTCGGGAGCAATTTCTATCGGTAAAGGAAAACCTGTACCAAGCGTTTTTACCTGCTTTGATTCATCGCCGATAATCACAAAGCTTTTGCTGTTATACGCCATTATTTTTTCACGCAGCAAAGCAGCCCCACCGCCTTTGATCAAATTCTTTTTAGAATCTATCTCATCCGCTCCGTCTATGGTAAGATCAAGCTCGCCGTTAATTCTGCCGGAACTCAAAGAAAATATCGGAATATTAAACTCCTCGCAGGCAATTGAAGTTTGAAAACTGCTTGGAACCGCCGCAATGTTTTTGAGTTTTCCTTTTTGAATATACTCGGCGAGGCGTTTTACCGCAGGCATGGCGGTTGAACCGGTACCTAACCCGATTTTCATTCCTGAAAAAATCTTTCCTTCTTTTATTAAAGTGTCAATTGCATGTTTTGCTACTATTTGTTTTTGCTCATCAAGCGTTAAGAGGGCTTTCATAATCTTCTCCAGTAAAAATTTTAAATTGCCGATATGTTTGATATTCCAGCATTCTATAACCGTTTGTTATTTTGCAGCCGGCTTCTTCCGCATGAGTAAGCAAGGCTGTTTTTTCAGGTTTGTAATTTAAATCAAACACCGCTTCTTTTCCTGTAAAAGTATAAAAGAAAAGCGGATCTTCCGCAAGTGAAAAACTATTCCCGACTGTTGTGGTTTGAATAATAATTGAAGAATACTTTTCCAGTAACTTAACCGATGCAGGAGCAAGTATTGCCCATTTAAATCGATAAGGGAGGGCAATTTGTTTTGCCTTCTCTACAGTCCGATTGAATATACAGGCTTTGCCGTGCAACTGTTTTACTGCATAAGCAACCGCTTGTGCCGCTCCGCCCGCACCGATAATTGCTACCCGTTTAAAACGCAAATTTTTTACTTGCAAAAATTCCTGTAAAGCTTTTGAAAAAGATTCCACATCGGTATTAAAAGCCTTCCAACTTCCGTTTGAATACACTGCAGTATTTGCTGCTCTAATTGCCGTTGTTGTTTTTGAGCACTCATTCATGGATGAAACAATCGGCTTCTTGAACGGATGATCAATCGAAAGTCCGCTAACACCCGCAACCTCTGCAAATTCAATTACATCTTCAGAAACTCTTGCATTGATCGGAATATACACTGCATTGATGTTTTGTTTTGCATACGCTTTATTATGCATTTGCGGGCTTAAACTTTCCGAAACATCCGATCCGACAACACCGAAAATTTTTGTCTTTTCATTTATCTGCTTAAACCGATACAAATAAACCAAAGAAAAAGGATCGATCAATCCGGGAATAAATTCTGATGTTTTCTCTTGAGGCATCACATACGTAATTTCCGAATTAAGCCTGCTTGCCAAAAGACGAGAAGGAACTCCATACGCTCCCATTGCAACTAAAATACATCTTCCTCGTTCATGATTTGCAAACCTAAAAAGGTTGGTAACATCGGAAAGAGAATTCGCCTTGTATGCAATTTTTACTATCTCATCATCGGAGCGTCTAACTTGTTGAATTTCCGCATCAATATCTGTAATTGCTTTTTTATGATTATATTTACTGCGAATAATAGTAATATTAAAAGCGCGAGCCGCTTCTTCAATACTTGGAGCTTGTAAATCTCCTTCAAGATCAATATAAGAAAAATTTTTAGCCGGATCAGGGTCGCTGAATGCAAGCCCACGTGCAAAAATAGTAACTCGAGTTGCCTCTCCCGCCGTAAACCTTCCGCCGTCAATCCGTCGCCGCACAGTAAGAATAACCGGAAGCCCCGCCAACTCGGGGAATCGTCTAATTAGCAACACCTCCTGTGGCTGCAAAAAATCCGCACGCAGCTCCGCGATATCAATCAAACTCCGATACTTTTGCACCAGCACAAGATTTTTTTCTATCGTATCCTCAGTTAAAACAAGACAAATTTTTGGCGTCATGCAAGCAGTATAAGAAAAAACATCAACAATTAAAAGATAGGTGTACAATTAAGAAAAATCAAAAAGCTGCGTTGTTGTATGTTTAATGAAAACAACTTTACCCCTTTATTGCTAAAACAAAGAAAATACTTTATGATAGCCCGCATGTGTGCGGAGTATAAATGCTATTTTTGTGAGACTTGTGAAGGTTTAGGCTGTACCGGAGAGCTGCCCGGGATGGGCGGCGTGTTTAAAAATGCAAACTTTATTGCCAACTGTGCCGCATGGAAAAACTACCATCAGCTGCCGACAGAGGGGCTTCCTGAAATACGGCTTGCGCCGATAACGGGCGGCGTTGAAAATATCGGATATCCGAATGAAGAAGATTTTTACTTTGATTTAATAGAAGCAGCTCTTGAAGCAGGCGTTCGCTTGAGTATCGGAGACGGTTGTCCTGATATAAAATTGCAAAGCGGTATTGCCGCACTTAAACAGTATCGGGCAAAGGCTGCCGTTTTTATTAAACCGTATCCGAACAAAAAATTTTTTGAGCGTATCGATTGGGCTCGCGAACAAGCTGAAATTATCGGGATTGATATTGACTCGTATAATATTGTAACAATGCGGAATCTTGTAAACTTGGAAAAAAAGAATGCACAAAATTTACAAGCCCTGCAGCGATACGCACATCGCCCCTTTGCGGTAAAAGGAATTTTCACCGATGACGACATAGAAACTATGCGTGATTTAAAACCTGATATCATCGTTATCTCAAATCACGGCGGAAGAATTGAAACGCGTAGAGGAAGTACCGCAAATTTTTTAGCAGCACACGGCAAAGAGTTGCGACAATATTGCGGAGAACTTTGGGTTGACGGTGGGCTGCGTTGTAAAGCAGACCTGCTTGCGGCAAAGGCGCTGGGAGCAAGTCAAATTATGCTTGGCCGCCCATGTATTACCGCTCTCCTTCGCTACGGAAAAAGCGGAATCAAACGAATGCTGACCGCCTTTCAATAAATCTATGGGATTCCCGTCCGGAATTAAATCTTAAAGTCGAACTAGTGTACCGTTTTTTTAATAAGTCAATTCGTTTTTTAATACATCCTTACCAAAACGTAAAAAATTTTATAAAAAAGAGCTCAGGTTTAGTTTTGTCGTCCTTGTCAAAACCAACCCTGCGAGTTTTAAAGCTTTGTAAGCAGTCCTGCTTTAAAACATCGCTGCTGCGTGGAACCACCGCCATCCGTGGCGGTTCTGATTTTTGACGTCCTTGTCAAAACCAAACCTGCGAGTTTTAAAGCTTTACAAACAGTCTTGCTTTAAAACATCGTTTCTGCGTGGAACCACCGCCACGCACTGATTTTTAGTATTCTTGATTAAATCAGTGCTGCGAGTTTAAAAGCTTCAATTTTATAATTTTGTATTGATGCTTTTAAACATCGTTTGAATTTGTTCTGAGTTTTGACGTTCGTGGCAAAAACTAAACTGTCTGTTTTGAGCCACGGGCGTCCGTGCCCGTTCTGATTTTGACAACGGTGAGCAATTTAGCATAGGAAATATGAAACCACTACCATCCGCGGCAAGGAAAATTGAGAGGATATCTGAACTTCCTGCAACTTGTGCAGCGGAATTTATTTTAAGCTTATCACAATTGACAATACAATAACCTTTTGTCTGTCATTGCGAGATTGTTGCAAGCCGATTGTTTTAGGCAAAACAAAGTACAACTTGCACATGCCAAAGGACAAGTTGTGCCGGCAAAATAAGAATTTATAAAAATGCTTTCCGTAAACTCTTTTGTTGATTACGGTTTTTAAATTTCTTCTTTTCTTAGAGTCTAAAAGCCGCTCCGAGTTTTAAAGTAAAAACGTTCCCGATGCCGAATGTTCCGGCTGCATTGGTTTTTTTATCTAGTACGAGCCCTGAAATACCGACTGAATCATAGATATTAACACTTATGCCGGCATGTTCGGTGAAATAGTACCTGAATACCATATGAGCACCGATCGGACTGAGATTATAATAAACACTTAAAATCCGTTTTTCATTAGGGATAGCATTGAACAGACCAAGAGCAAAACCTGGACCGACACCGACAGTTAATGCAAAATCTTTTTTTACCCCATAGGTATAGCCGAATAACATTTGCCCGTCCCACGCGAAACCCAACGCCTTTCGGGACTCATCACCAAAGCCGCCCTTTCTATAAAGCGTAATGGGAACGCCGAGGTTATTACCAAGGCTGAATGTAAAACCACTGTTCTCATTTGTAAAATGCGCATCAAGCCCAAAGGACGGCAAAGGCAGAATAAAGGCGACCGCTTTTTTAGAATAAGAGTCAAGCTGATTTTTGTCTGCAGGTACCGATACTTCTACCGGACTATTAACCGTATAAAGCGAACCTCCTACGCTCGGTGCAAATACAATTTCCGCTGCAAATAGGGAAGCCCCCGCTATAAAAAGAGATAAAAAACTATAGGCTATTATTTTTTTCATAATATTCTCCTTGCTTGTAAAAGCAACCTTGCGGGAATTTCGTAACAGTGATTTTTAGAGATGCCTTGTGTAAATATATTTGGTTTCGATTAACTTAAAACCGAAGTAAACTTTTTTATTGATTATAGATTCTTAAGCCGACTCTTCCTATCAAGTATGCCGTGTTGTGTGATATGTCACTATTTCATGTTATAATTTTTCTTACGTGGATGAATAAGAAAATCATTACCTCAATATTCCCCAATATTTTTTGATAAACACCTCCTTGCTTATTTTTTTGCGAGGTTTTTGTTCTTAGGAGCACGTGTCTTAAAACGGGGGCAGTACAGTTTTAAATAACAGAAAACGATTTTTTTACTCTGGACTTGTGTCTTTTATTACGTTACAATGGGAGCGGTATCATTTTATATATTTTGAGTATTGTTTGGATTCATATTTGGAGGAGACATGATTCATAACGCCTTGTTTTTGGATTTTTACGAGCTTACAATGGCTCAAGGTTATTATAAAACCGGAAGAAGGGAGCGCACTGTTTTTGATATGTTTTTCAGGCGCCAGCCTTTTAACGGAGGGTATTCAATCTTTGCGGGGCTAAACCCCTTGCTTGAAGCTATTATGAATTTTCGTTTTGGAGACGATGATATTGCATATCTGAAAAGCACAGGAATATTTGATGCGGAGTTTTTAAACTATCTGAGTAAGTTCCGCTTTTCCAGTACGGTGCTTGCCATGGACGAAGGGTCTGTGGTTTTTCCAAACGAACCACTCATACGCGTAGAGGCAGATATAATTGAGTCGCTCTTATTGGAAGGCTTGATTCTTAATACGGTTAATTTTCAGAGTTTGATTGCAACGAAGACGGCACGTATTTGGCTTGCCTCAAATAAATCCAGCATTATGGAATTTGGGCTGCGGCGGGCGCAGGGCTGCGATGGTGCAATGAGTGCTACCAGAGCCGCTATTATCGGCGGAGCAGCAGGTACCAGCAATACACTTGCGGCAAAATTATACGGAGTTCCTGCAATGGGAACAATGGCGCACGCTTGGGTTATGTCCTTTGATACCGAAGAGGAAGCTTTTCAAACATATGCTGATATTTACGGCGAAAAATCGGTGTTCCTCATCGACACGTATAATACTCTTGAGTCGGGAATTGAGAACGCGATCAAAGTTGGCAAGCGTTTAAAGGCAGAAGGGAAAAACTTCGGCATTCGGCTTGATTCGGGCGACATTCAGTATCTCAGCACGGAGGTGCGTAAACGTTTAGATGTGGCGGGTTTACCCAATGCAAAGATCACCGTTTCAAATGAACTCACTGAAGAAATAATTGAATCTCTTTTGATGCATAAGGCTCCGATAGACGGCTGGGGGGTTGGTACACATATGGTTACCGGCGGCAATGAATCCTCGTTTACCGGCGTGTACAAACTTGCTGCGTACGAGCAAAACAATGCGTGGGTACCGGTTATGAAGCTTTCGGATAATCCCGCAAAAACTACCAATCCGGCGGTTAAGCAGGTTTGGCGGTTGTACAATACCGATGGCAGCTTTAAAGCCGATGTCATCGGAGTGGAAGATGAGATAATCGAAGAGGGTGTACGCTATAAATACATTCATCCTTTTAACGATTACCAAACATTCAGCTTTGCTGCGAAAAAAGTTGAACCGCTTTTAAAACCGAAAATTAAAGACGGCAGTCTCCTTGTAAAACTTGAAGATCTTCCCACAATCCATAAGCGGATGGCGGAACAGCTTGAACATCTTGATCCAACCTCAAAACGGCTCCTCAATCCGCATATCTATAAAGTTTCCCTGACCGAAAACTTGCAAAAAATAAAGCAGGAGCTTATTTTGAAAGGAGCTTGGAACAAAAGCTAATATAACGCTTCGCAAATAACCTGAGGCTTGAACCGGCTGGAGTATCAACAAGAATGGCTTGCAGGATGCTGAATTCTGCATTCCTACGGTAAACTACTCACCGCTGGCGAATAAACGGTAGAAATTCCAAGGGCTCGCCCTTGCGCCGTGTCGAACTCTTTTTTATAAAATTTTTTACAATTCTTATTAGATGGATGTTTCTGTCAAATCAGACTCGCCATAAGCGGCGAGTCTGATTTTATTTACAACCCGGAATAGGGTTCCAATTTGTCTTTGTCCTCATCGCCGTTATGATACAATGTCCAGTGTTTGGCATTTACCCCGTTAAAAGCTTTTTTCAGCTCGGCGGAAGGATTGTTGAAAACTTTGGAATTCTCATCTCCGTCTAAATATATTACCGCCTTTCCCGGAGTGCTTTCATCTCTTTGCGGAAATGCTTCAAACACTGCCTTAAAAGCATCTGCGGTCAGTGTATTTTTGTAGCAGCGCAATGTGTTCAGCTTGGGTACGTTACTTATGTTTAACGATGTCAGTTGATTGTAACCGCAGAACAATATGGTCAGATTCGGCAGCCCGCTTACATCTAAAGACGGCATCTGATTTTTATAGCAGTACAGTGTGGTCAGCTTATTCAAACCCTTTACACTCAAAGAAGGGAGCTTATTGCCGTAGCAATACAGCGTGATCAAATTGTCCAAGCCGCTTACATTTAAAGATGTCAGTTGATTGTCTTGGCAATACAGTTCGGTCAAATTGGGCACAGCATTGAGTTCCAAAGCGTTAAGCTTGTTGTCATTGCAGTGCAGGATTTGTATACCCTTTCCCTTAATAACGATCTCTTTGTCGGAGTCTATACCGCTTATCGTTTGCGGAGTTCCGGTTCCCGGTACCTCGGAAAGGATTGCATCGCCGTGCAAAACCGTACAAGGGCTGCCGTCCATTGTTGTTACAGTAAGGGTAATACTGTTTCCTGAAGTTTTCATGGTAACAACAGACTTGGCTGGTGCAGCGGACGGGTTTTTGCTAACGGAACTGCATCCGCTAAAAGCTCCGGCTGCAAAAAGCACAACACTGATGAGAAGCAAGGTTCTCAAACCAAATTGTTTTTTGTTTTCTGTTTTGGCATTCATATAAATCGCCTCCTAAATAATTTTAAAACAGTATATCATGGTTTTTTATAAATTGTAAGTAAGATTTTGTGTAATTCATGGTGAGTGTGTGAAGAATAAAATAATTCTTTTGAGGGCTTTATAGATTAGCTTTTTCGCAAACTCGGCATTCGACAAAACTCAAGCCGCAATGCACGTAGCGAGTTACCGCAAAGGTTAAAATCGGTTTAAAAAACTACATTGTATTTTTCTGTTGTTTTTGATAAAATTGCGTTCGGAAAAATGATGAAAGACAGATTGGAAAATTTACGGAATCAGTGGAAACAAGTTGAGCTTGAGGTGCAAGATCCCGACTTGGTGAAAAACGTTGCACGCTATAAAGATGTGATGCGGCAACACGGATATCTTTCTAAGTTGATGGATGAGTATGATTTTTATTTGCAAACCGAAAAACAATTGCAGGAAGCACATGCGTTAATGCAGGAAGAGTCCGACCATGAATTAAAAGAAATGGCGCGGGAGGAAATGCACGCGCTTGAAAAACAGCTGGAACAAAGCGAAGCTGACTTAAAAATGTTGCTTATTCCGCCTGACCCGATGGAAGAAAAGAATATTATTATGGAAATTCGAGGCGGTACCGGCGGCGATGAAGCGGCTTTGTTTGCGGCGGATCTTTTTAAAATGTATACGCATTATGCAGAATCAAAGAATTGGACCTATGAAATTATGGACGCCAATGAAACCGAGCTGGGCGGATTTAAAGAGATTGTGTTTTCAATCTCCGGTAAATATGTTTACGGTAGCTTGCGGTATGAATCCGGAGTGCATCGAGTGCAGCGAGTGCCGGAAACCGAAGGCTCCGGGCGAATTCATACCAGTGCGGTTACGGTTGCGGTGCTGCCTGAAGCTGAAGAAACGGAAATCGTTATAAAACCGGAGGATTTGCGCGTAGATGTTATGCGCGCAGGAGGCCCCGGCGGACAAAGTGTTAATACTACCGATTCCGCTGTTCGACTTACGCATATTCCGACGGGAATGGTTGTTATTTGCCAAGACGAAAAAAGCCAAATTAAGAATAAAGCAAAAGCATTGCGGGTTTTACGCAGCCGCTTGTACGATTTGGAAGAGTCTAAAAAAAATCAGGAGCGAGCGCAAAATAGAAAATCGCAAGTAGGTTCCGGTGATCGATCGGAAAGAATCCGCACGTATAATTTTCCCCAAAACAGAGTGACCGATCATAGAATTAATTTAACGCTGTATAAGCTGGATGCTGTGCTGCAAGGCGATCTTGACGAGATTATTGAACCGCTCTGTATTGCCGCCCGTGAAGAAATGCTCAATGAGGCAAATACATAATAACGCTCGGTATATTCCTCCGGAGACCGGTATAGTTTAAAGACTTAAGTGTAGCGTTTTGTAATTAACTTCCGGTTATACAAATTGGAGCACCAACAATGAGGGACTGCGGATTTAAGCATTCCTATGGTAAATTGCTCGCCGTTGCTCAATTCCAAACGATGTTTAAAAGCATCAGCACTGTTTTGTAAAATTGAAGCTTTTAAACTCGTAGGCGAAACGAAGGTAGAAATTCCAAGGTTTCGCCTTTGCGCCGTGTCCAACTTTTGGGGGGAAGTACATTATACTAAGAAGCAGGGTGGTTAAAACAATTGCGGATGCTTTGGAATCGTTTTGTATTATTTTGTGCTGTTCAAAATGGACAGAACCGTTTTAAAGATTTAAGCATATTTGTCCGATAAGAAAATAAGAATAAATTCCGCTTTTAATGCATCATAATTTGACAGGACTTTTTATTAGTGGTATAGTATTCTGAAATTAAATTATATTCATTCGCAAAGCGAAAAGGGATTTTACTGTGGCTCGAACTCGAGGTTATAAACGTGCCGAAAATAATATTGTTCGTTCAATAACTGCTTTTTTTAAGAAAATAGGCAAATTTATTATTTCTGCTGTACTCAAATTTTTTAATGCCGGAAGAAAGAAGCTGACTATTATGGTCGTTCCTCATTCTCAAAAGAAAGTAATAAATTTTCAGACAAGTTTATTTTCACTCATTTTTGCAGCTTTTTTATTTATCGGCATAATCGGATCTTTTTTTTGGTTTTCTCATCAAGCTGTCGTTTCATCACGGTATCTGGCGAGCCTTAAAGAAGAAACAAAAAAAACACAGGCGAGTCTCGATTTATTGCGATCTGAAACGGATAATCTCTTAAAATCCGCAAAGAATTTTCAATCAACACTTTCTTCTACTTTTACTACACTTGGATTAAACACTTTTATACAAAAAAACAAGACAGAATCAGATGCAAATGACTTGTCAAAGCTTTTCACTATACAAGAGCAAGCGCAAGGCGCAATAAGAGAGTCTGCGGAATTACAACAAATGGCTGCATATTTGCAGGATGCCATTCAGCCTGTTCAGGAAATGGGGAAACTTTTAAATTCGCAGACAACTTTGTTTTCCGATATTCCGAGCCTTTGGCCTATTAAAGGCGGCATCGGGCATGTTTCAATGGGATTTGGGCAAAATAAGCATCCTTTTACGGGGCAGTGGTATGTACATAAAGGAATTGACCTTTCGACCTACCGCTATGGAGATCCTATTATTGCAACAGCGGATGGGCAGGTTGTTACGGTAGAATATGATTCAGGCTGGGGAAATTATGTTATTGTAAAACATAAACACGGATTTTATACTCGCTATGCTCATATGCAGTCATATAACGTTACCCGCGGCCAGCATGTACAGCAGGGGCAGGTTATCGGATATATAGGGGCAACGGGAGTCGCAACCGGTCCGCACCTCCATTATGAAGTACACATAGGATCCGATGTGGTTGACCCGAGAAAATATCTGAATATAAAGGCCGGCATGGAACGTTGATCATGGCAAAAGTTGAAGATATATCGATAAACACAATCATAGGTCCTGACTCGTTTATACACGGAGATGTCAATGTTCCCGGTTTTATTCGGGTAGATGGAGATATTGACGGCAGTATTAGTACAACCGGAAGAGTAATAATCGGTGAGAAAGCACGCATTCGCGGAAATATTGAAGCAAAGTCGGTTACAGTCGGCGGAATAGTACAGGGCGATATTATCGCTCCCGACAATGTTATCATTCTTTCTTCTGCGGTTATTATCGGAGCAGTCCTTACACAAAAAATTCGTATTGATGAAAATGTTTTGTTCAGCGGATTTTGTTTTGCAAAGCAAAATCGTGAAGCTTTTGATACAGCACTAAAAAATTATACTAACCAAAAAGCCCTACAAGCGTCCGGTTTAGCGCAAAAAAAATAAGGAGAATGGATGGCAAATAGAATCGATAATTCAAATTATACATCCTCACTTTCCGCTCATTTTCTTACTGCAGACGATATAAAACAAAAAAAAAACGAAAATAAAAAAACAGAAACAAAACAAAAATTAAGCTTTTTTCATTTACTTACTGATAACCAAGCTAAAGAAACTATTGTAAACCCTCAAGATGTTTTAAAAGATAAGACATACGAAGAAGCCATTATTTTTTTTCAAGATCAGGTACACTCCGCAGGAGATGCGTTAAAAGAATACCTTACGTTTGAAACAATTGCCGCGTACAAAAAAGCAGTTCAAAGCTTTGCGCAATTCGTTATAAAAAACAATTATACGGCAGAAACAAAAACCATTATCAAAATGAATAAAAAAACAGGAATGCCTGATACTATTCCCTTTACCAAAATAAAAGTTATTGATGAAAAATTGGATTCTTTTATTGCCGAACTTTTAACTAATCAAGCGGATCAGCTCAGGATTCTTCAAAAAACTGAAGAAATTTACGGATTGCTGATTGATTTAATTTCATAAGGATTATTATATGGAGTATATTCAAGACAATATAGATGATGAACTAAAAAATTTGGAAGATTCGGAAGATATTCAAGAAGATGATTCTGATGAGCCGAAAGAAACGTATGTATTTTCGGAACCCTTATATTTATTAAAACTCGACTATTCTCAAGAAACGTTTTACGCAACGAATCCGGAAACAAATATTGGAAGATCTGATTTTGTTATTGTTCCGACTCGTTACGGTGAAGATATAGCAAGAGTTATGGGAAGCGTAAAAAGCCCGATTAATTGTACCCCGCGCGATGTTGTGCAAATAATACGAAAGGCAACAGCGCATGATTTACAACGATTTGAAGAAAATAAAAAAAAGGAAGAAGAAGCAGAGCGTGTTTTTAAAGAGAAGGTTGAACTTCATCAATTTGAGATGAAATTTATCGGCTGCCACTATCTTTTGGAAGAGCCTAAACTGATTTTCTTTTTTAGTGCAGATACCAGAATTGATTTTAGAAAACTTGTAAGAGACCTTGTCTCTGTGTTTAGAGTAAGAATCGAACTTCGGCAAATCGGCGTAAGAGACGAATCAAGAATAACCGGAGGTTTGGGCAGTTGCGGCAGACCTTTTTGCTGTCACGCAATTAACGATAAATTTAAACCGGTTTCTATACGTATGGCAAAAGAGCAGGGGCTTTCTCTGAATTCTCTTAAAATATCCGGTCAATGCGGTCGGCTGCTTTGTTGCCTTGCATATGAGCATGACTGGTATAAAGAAGCAAAAAAGAACCTGCCCGAAGCGGGCGTCTCGTTTTATTATGATAATGCCATTTTTAAAATAATAGAAGTTAATCCTCTCACAGAAATAATAGTATTAGCCGGGGATGACGGTCGCGTTTTGAATATCCCGGCAAAACGACTGGAAAAAGAAAATGATAAATGGAGAATAAAAAATTAAATTTTCCTACATCTTTATTTTTTCTGTTGTTTTACCGATAATAAAGATGTATATTGCATATGTAATAGTTTTTTTAAACTACTTCATATATAGAGGTAGAAGAGGACAAAGATGAAAGATCTTGATTATTATAAATCTCAACCAAAGGCTGATACACACACACATCTAAACTTAAGCATGAGATATAAGCGATACAAAAAATGGTCAGGTATAACCATTCCGAATTTTCCCCGAAAAATGAAGGGACTTGATGAAATGCATGAAATTATCGCCGAATATACTCGTCCTCGTTGCAAAACAGCGCAGGATGTTCTTGATTTATTCATAATGTCAATTGAGGATGCAATTGAGGATAATGTTGTTGTCATGGAAACATCGGTTGATATTATGTTTATAAGACATTATCAGGAAGATTTAGATTTCCTCTTAAGTGATTTAACAAATTTAAAGAAAAAAAACAAGAAAAAAATTGACCTTCAATTTGAATTAGGTATTCCAAAAACACAAGATAGAAATTTTATTGCAAAATGGGCTGAACCGATGATGCAAAGCAAAGTTTTCAGCAATATTGACCTGTATGGTCCGGAAGTCTCCGAAGGCATTGAAGATTTTGTGTACCTGTTTAAGCTTGCCGAAAAATACGGGCTGAAAAAAAAGGCTCATGTAGGCGAATTTTCCGATGCAGAATCGGTGCAATACTTTGTAGAAACATTCAATCTTGATGAGGTTCAGCACGGAATAGGGGCAGCAAATGATGACTCCGTCCTTCAGTTTCTTGCTGATAGACAAATCCGCTGCAATGTTTGTCCGGCAAGCAACGTAATGCTCGGAGCGGTTAAAAGCTTGGAAACACATCCGATTAAAAAAATGATGGATGCGGGGGTTCCGATAGGTTTAGGAACAGATGACTTGCTCTTTTTTGGAAAAACAAACAGTGAGCAACTTTTTGATATGGTTTCCTGCGGACTGCTTACCGAATCGGATGCTGAAAAGATTCTTTCTGTTCGTTAACTGCTATCATTTTATTTATATATATTGAAATAACGTTCTGTAATTCATTCTCATTATACTAATCTGCGCATTAATAATAATGACTTGCGGATTTTCGGTATTCTTATGGTAAACTGCCACGGACAGCTGTGGTTTCACGCAGATAGGTTTGGTTTTGGCAAGGACGTCAAAATCAGAACCGTCTAAAGAAATAGTATTATCTGCTTGTTTATTTGCGGTTTTCGTTTTATATTTTGTTTTGCGAAGCTTTTGAGCGTCTCTTTTTTTTGTTTTGCGCATACGGTTTTGCCGTATAAAGGAGCGGTAAAAATTTTTAATGGAGTTTTATGTATGAAACGTACACAGCATGGTTTCTATATATTTTGTATTATAGTATTTGCGGGAACGCTGTTTCTGAGTTCTTGTAAAACCAAACCGCCTGCTGTTATTTCGGCTCCTGCTGAAATTGTAGAAATTGTAAAGGCGGAGATTCAAATTGCGGATAGGTTTCACATGTCGTATTGCGACCTTCCTTGCACGGTTTATTTTTCAGACGGCAGTGAGGAAAGTTTTACAACCGATGTGCGCGGAAAAATATATATTCCTATAAAAGCTGACGGCATAACGAAAGTGTCGTATAATTTTAAAAAGTATAAACGTAAAGAAGGGCGGTTGCTTGCAAAGAAGGATTTTAGCAATGTGAAGCTTCTGCAAATACCGCTTAATAGTGATATCCAGGATATTCCGCTTGATGTTCGTGCCGATGATCGCTGTTTAATTATTTTGAAAAACAGAGAATAGGCAGCCTTCGCTGTTAAAAGCAGCTGACTTATTATAAATCGTATTTTCCGCGATAGATGTTTTCATATAAAAAGCGTTTATCCTCTTCTTCTGCGGCAGTGAGACTGTAGCCGATAATTTCAACTTCGGGCAATTGCGTAATCGGTAGATAAAATTCAACCGATGCGGGGCTGACTGTAATATTGCGTTTTGGAAAGTGTAATCTGATGCTTTCAATTTGTTGTTTTTTTATTATCCTGCTGATTGTTTGCACTGATGCGGTAACCAGGCGGATATTATCGACAAATAAAAAAAGCATGCCTCTGTTTGTTTTTGCGGAAAAAAAAGATTGAGCGCTTTTTTCAAATTCTATTATTCGCAACAAGCTTGAAGCGGTGATTTTTTTTGCGGCATTCTTACGGAAGATGAGTTTTTTTACCGTTTCATTTAAACGTTTAGGATCGGAAAGAATCTCTTTTTGCGGAATAATATGATCGAGCGGCAATTCCGGGGCTGCAAAAGCTGAAAATTTAAGCGAAGTGTTTATATGTATTTCGGCAAAGGGAATATTATAGTCTGCAGTGCCCACATCATACTTATAAATTCGCTGAGCAAGGGAAAAAGACAGATATCTTTCTTTTTGCAAAGTATCGGTGTAAAAACAAAAACTTCTTTGCTTATGCGTAAAAATAACCGTAATGTTTTTTCCGAGTAAAAAAGGGATGCAGTTAAAATAAACAGTTTCGTTAATGATGCGGTATTGTTCTTTTTTAAGAACAAATAGCTCTGCTCCGCAGAGAATGGAAATTGGCGGAGTATCACGTTTAAATGTTTTTATAATATATTCTCTTTCAATTCTGTTGAGAGGCGTTTGCACGAAAGCCCCCTTTTACATCAAATTGAAAAAGTTTCCATACTCCTTGTGTTTGTGTTGCCGTAATTTCTACTAAATAATAACCGGTTTTGGCGGCATTTAACCGATATAATGCTATTGCGGAACCGTTTGCCTTCATTTGTGGTTTGCCGAAACATGCTGCGGTAATTTCCGGAAAACGTTCCATGCGATAATTGAACAAAGGCGATAAAAACGGTCTTGACTGTTCACAGAGGTTGGAATCAATTTTTTTCTGTAAAAAAGAGTTTTTCAGCTTTGAAAGAAATTGCAAAAGATCGGATGGAATCGCCTCGTAATCAATAAAATCTAAGCCTTCAAGATACGGGAAAATCTTTTCATCGGTGAAAGTGTCGGCGAAATCCGCTACGTCTGATTTTTTTTCCTCGGGGAGTGTGAAAGGCTCTGCAAGAGGTTTCGGGGCAATCTCTTTTGCATCAGTCCATATTATTGAATCAAAATATTCGCGCAGAGAAGCGCGTAACGTGTCCGGCTCCGCAGAAACTAAAAACGCCAAGGAAATTAATATCACAATAGAAAAGATGCTTTTCCTCATGCTGTATATATAGCACAGCTTGCCCGTCTGGACAAGGGAGAGATAAGAGACTACACTCAAAAAATATGAAAATAAATTCATTTGAACGTTTTTTTGATCAAAAAAACTTTTCAAAAGCGGTGCGCGATCCGCTTTGGCAACATATATGGTTTACGCCGGAGCTCTATGCTCTTACGCAAACAGAGGATTTTTTACGTCTTTACGCAATAAAGCAGCTAGGCCCTACGGAATTAGTGTATCCTGGTGCGAGCCATACTCGCGCAGTGCATAGTATCGGTGTGTATCATGTTGCAAAACGAATGGTACAGTCCTTGCTTAAAAACAATTCTTTGCATTGGATAACGCCGGAAGGGCTTTGCTCTTTTTTGGCCGCCGCTCTTTTACATGATTTAGGGCATTTTCCGTTCACACACTCATTAAAAGAGTTACGCTTAAAAGAGCACGAGCAGTTGACGGCGGAAAGCATTTTGCGTGATCCTTTGCAAACATTGGTCGAAAAAGCGGGGGCAGATCCAAAACAAACCGCCGCTATTATTGATGATACGCTGCCTGCAAATAATGAGACGGGATTTTTCAGAAATCTTCTTTCCGGCGTATTAGATCCCGATAAGCTTGATTATTTAAATCGGGATGCATACTATTGCGGGGTTCCATACGGTGTTCAGGATATTGATTTTATCTTTTCCGAATTGCGTGCCGATCAAAAAAACGGACTTTGTATAACTGAAAAAGCAATTATGTCGGTTGAAAACATATTGTTTTCAAAATACCTCATGTATAAGGCGGTGTACTGGCATAAAGATGTGCGGATTGCCACCGCAATGATGAAAAAAATGATTTACGCCGGGTTGCGGCAAAGTATATTTTCTCCTGAATCGTTGTATCATCAGGACGATAAGGGAATATTTAGCCTCATTGATAAAACGAATTTTCCTGAAAAAACGCTTGCCTATATGATGAAAAGCGGCAAGCTCTTTGAACAAGTTGCCGAAGTTTCTTTTGATCCGCAAAACATGCGCCACAAAGCTCTTGAAGATTTGGATTTTCGAGCAAAGGCGGAAGAAGAAATTGCCGATTTTCTTGGTGCAAAATATAAGTTGAGTCTGGAAGCGAAGGATGTTTTAATTGATATCCCTGAGAAAATTAGTTTTGAAAGTTTATTAAAAACGGAAAACGGTGATAATTTTGTAACAGTGTCGGTTTTTGACCATGCGACTATAGAAAAGTTTGTTTCTTCATTAAGAAAAATAAGAATTGCGCTTTTACCTGATGCCGTAAAAAAAATCGGGAAACTTCCCCTCGAAATGCTTGAGCAATGGATATAGGGAGTGTAGTATAGCGTTTTTTTTGCCAACTCGGCCTATGCTGCATGGAACTGCCGCCATCCGCAGCGGTTACCACAGGAATGCCGGAGCTGCAGGCAATTATTGCTGATGCTTCGATCAGCACAAATAAGTAAGTTAATTGCAGAACGCTACGTTGGCGGCATTTAATGTCGGCAGCAGCATAAAAAAAGCGGCTTCAATTACTTGAAACCGCTTTTTTCGATAATCAATTCAGCTTATTTTCCAACCCATACGCCGTGCAGGTTACAGAATTCATAGGCCTCTATGACCTTATCATCGGCAGTGATTGAAAACTCTACTTCCGGTTTACCGTCTATGGGCAATTCCTTAAACTGAAGCCCTTTTTCGGTTTTTAAGCAAACCCATGCAATATGATGCTCCGGTGTCATCGGATGCTCCGCTGATCCGATTTTTACCGTAACAGTTGTCCCATGCACTTCAATTACGGGCACGTGTTTTTCTTTTGCGGCATCAACGCTTCCGATTTTTACGGCGGCAAGCTTTTCTCCGCAACAGGAAACCTCGGCGTCCTTACAAGCGTCTAACGCGATAAATGTTCCGATGCCTTTATTGCACAGAAAAAAATCAATAGTTTTACTCATTGCATACTCCTTAAAATGACTCTATTTCAAGTCAAAATGATATTAACTCTTAATTTTAATATACTAAAAATAAACTCGATTGTAAAGCAAAAATCAAAAAATCGAAACTATTTTCAATAAAGCCTGAATATTAATTAAAACAAAGGAGGCTTACCGCTTTATTTAACGTATTTTATACGAATCGTAAAAAATTTATAAAAAAGAGTTCGACACAACGGTTTCATTTTGACTTCCGTGTCAAAATGAAACCTACGAGTTTTAAAGCTTTGCAAATTACTTTGCTTTAAAACATCGTTTCTGCGTGGAACCACGGGCGTCCGTGCCCGTTCTGATTTTTGCCGTCCGTGGCAAAATGAAACCTGCGAATTTTAAAGCTTCCTGTTATAAAAAGAGGTCGACACGGCGCAACGGTGAGCAATTTACCACAGGAATGTTTTATTCGGTAAGCTTTATTGTTGATACATTCTCGAATGTAAACTTAATTACAAAACGTTATCCTAGATACGGATACACAAAATCCATAAAACTTCTATTCGATGTTTCTATGCCCCAAGGATTTACACTTGAGGAAAAAAGATTTGCAGCTGACATAATTTGTTTTTCGGTTGGCATAATTTTACTATTGGCGGACGATAAGGGAACACGGTGTTTTTGAAAACATGTTATCTTAATCGTAAAAAAAATGTAACGAATTACTATGTCAATTATTTTTTTATATATACGTTTTTGTGTATCATGATTCACTTGTTTTCTTTTTTGTTTTGTGAGATACTAAAAGGCGTTAACATTAAGAAGTGTTTTGAATCCTTCTTAATAAAGGAGTTACTTATGAAAAAAATAATTGCTATGCTATTACTCGCGGGAGCAGTAATCTTTGCTGCGGTCTCGTGTAAATCGGCCCCGCCGCCCTCGCCGGAACCAAAGCCACAGCCTGTTGTGGAAAAAGAGCCGGAGCCGATCGCTGAGCCCGAACCAGAACCCGAGCCAGAACCTGTTGTGGAAGAACCTGCGGTATCGACAGAGGTAAATATGACAGCGTATATCGTTAAAAATGAAGACACCCTGTCTCAAATTGCAGAAAAATTTTACGGTTCAAGAGTTCGTGGTTATTATTTCCCGATAATAATGGCTTGCAGCCCGGGTGTGGTGAAACATCCTGACAGAATTTATCCGGGAATGAAAATTAATATTCCTAACTTTGATGAGTTTATGCAAAATTCGGAGTATGTTGGAAAAGGTTCTGCAGAATTTGATAAGGTTATTAACGTATATCGATCGGAAGGAAAGCCGGACGTTGCTACGTTCCTTCGAAATTTGCAGGAAAAGATGAAAGACGGTAATTTGGCAAAAATTCCGCGTTAATTCGCGAATTTCTACAGGGTTTGCGTAAAAACAACTGTTTTTAGCTTGACTCTTTTTTTTAAAAAAAGTAAAATGCCAGCCTGATTGAGTGTGTGCTTGTTAACATGCTCGGTGTTCTGAAGGGTTTCAACATCGCCGTAAAGTTGCTCGAACAGGCTGGTGTTTATGCTCACAGTGGTGGGCAAAAAGGTTCCTGCCGAAACTCTGGAGGATGCCAAACCAATCATCAAACTTAGTTTGATGGTGTTCAGGTGGATCCCGAAACCGCTCGAAAACCTATGGGTGGTAAAACTAAAAATGCGTTTAGGCATTTCATATCCCTATCTGATACACAATCACTATGTTTTTGGTTTTTCACTTTACGCTCGTATTGAGCTAAAGGTGACGATATGTCCTGCTGTTGTTTTAGCGGGAATTTACTACTTGCCTATTATCTTTTAGGAGGATTTACATGGCAAAGGAAAAGTTCGAAAGAACAAAAGTTCACATGAATGTTGGTACCATTGGGCACGTTGACCATGGTAAAACAACTCTTTCGGCAGCGATCACTACGTATTGTGCAAAAAAATATGGTGATAAGCTTCTAAAATATGATGAAATTGATAATGCTCCGGAAGAAAAGGCTCGCGGTATTACGATTAATACACGACATCTTGAGTACACGTCTGAGAAGCGCCATTATGCGCATATCGACTGTCCCGGTCACGCTGACTATGTTAAAAACATGATCACCGGTGCTGCTCAGATGGATGGCGGCGTGCTTGTTGTTTCCGCTCCCGATGGTGTTATGCCTCAGACAAAAGAGCATTTGCTTTTGGCTCGTCAGGTAGGTGTTCCGTCAATTATTGTTTTCTTGAACAAAGTTGATTTGGTGGATGATCCGGAACTTATTGAGCTTGTAGAAGAAGAAGTGCGTGATGCGCTTGAAAGCTACGGCTTCCCGCGCGATACCCCCTTAATAAAGGGTTCCGCTTTTAAGGCTCTGGCGGAAGGTGCGACTCCTGAAGATACAGCATGTATTGAAGAGTTGCTTACTACTATGGATACTTACTTCAAGGATCCTGTACGTGATGATGCAAAGCCGTTCTTGATGCCTATTGAGGATATCTTTACAATTTCCGGACGAGGAACTGTTGTAACAGGTCGTATCGAACGCGGTGTTATTAAGCTTAACGAAGAGGTTGAGATTGTCGGTATTCGTCCTACAAAGAAAACCGTTGTTACCGGGATCGAAATGTTTAACAAGCTTTTGGATCAAGGTATTGCTGGTGATAACGTCGGCTTGTTGCTTCGTGGTGTTGATAAGAAAGAAGTTGAGCGCGGGCAGGTTCTTGCAAAGCCGGGCACAATTCTCCCTCACACTAAATTTGAGGCTCAAATTTATGTTCTTTCTAAAGAAGAGGGTGGCCGCCATAGCCCGTTCCTTTCAGGGTATCGGCCTCAGTTCTACTTTAGAACCACCGATATTACCGGAACAATTCAGCTCCCTGATGGTGTTGAAATGGTTAAACCTGGTGATAATACAAAGATTATAGGTGAGCTCATTCACCCGATCGCTATGGATAAAGGTCTTAAACTTGCTATCCGAGAAGGTGGACGAACTATTGCTTCAGGACAGGTAACTGAAATTCTGGGGTAGTACACAGAGATGAAATGCGGCTGTGCTTTTCAGTGCAGCCGTTTGTTTCTGTATGGAGGAAACATGGCTAAAGAAAAGATTCGCGTAAGGCTTCGCGGATTTGATGTTGATCTTGTTGATCAAAGCTCAAAGGCGATTGTGCAAGCTGTTCAAAAGGCAGAGGCAAAGGTTTCAGGGCCTATCCCGCTTCCTACAAGGGTGAATAAGTTTACTGTTCTTCGCTCTCCCCACGTTAATAAAAAATCGAGAGAGCAGTTTGAAATGAGAACGCACAAGCGATTGATTGATATTATTGAGCCCACGCAGGATGTGATGAATGCTCTGATGGGGTTGGAGCTTTCTGCAGGGGTTGATGTAGAGATTAAACAGTAAGAATCAGGTAGACGGCCCTAAATCAGGGGGTGCGTACCGAGGAGTTGATAATGGTTGGACTGATTGGAAAAAAAATAGGCATGACGCAGGTGTTTAACGAGCAGGGGCATTTAATGCCTGTTACTGTTATTCAGGTTGAGCCGAACACTGTTGTTGCCTTGAAAGATGAAGAAAAATTCGGCTATTCCGCTGTTGTGCTCGGTTTAGGCGAAATGAAAGAAAAGCATACGGCAAAACCGTATGCGGGACAGTTTGCGGATATGAAACCGGTGAAATTACTGAAAGAATTTCGCGGTTTTGATAAAGAGGTTTCCGTTGGCGAAAAAATCGGTGTTGAGATTCTGGATACTACCCGTTATCTTGATGTAACTGCGGTTTCGAAAGGAAAAGGGTTTCAGGGTGTTGTTAAACGCTGGGGTTTTGGCGGCGGTCGAGCTTCTCACGGTTCAAAATTTCACAGAGAGGCCGGTTCTACCGGTCAGTGCACAAGCCCGGGGCGATCATTTAAAAACGTGAAAATGCCTGGCCGGATGGGTGCAGAAAAAGTAACTGTGCAAAATTTACGGATTGAAAAGATTGATCCTGAGGTGGGTGTTGTTATGGTTCGCGGTTCCGTTCCGGGGAAAAAAGATGCAACCGTATTTTTAAAATCCGCAGTAAAGCGCGAAAAATAACGGCAGGAGTATACGATGGAAAAAAAGGTTTATTCAGTCGATGGCAAAGAATTGCGGACGATTAATCTCGATGATGCCGTTTTCGGTCTTCCTGTCAATGAAGATGTTATTTACTATGCGGTGAATAATGAGCTGGCGAACAATCGTGTCGGTACTGCCTGTACAAAAGGGCGCGCCGAAGTAAATGGCTCTAATGCAAAGCCGTATCGGCAGAAGGGTACCGGAAGGGCAAGACGCGGTGATAAAAAATCTCCGATTTTGGTCGGTGGTGGGACTATTTTTGGGCCCAAGCCGCGCGATTATAGTTATGTAATGCCTAAAAAGGCAAAGCGTCTGGCTATGAAGTCTCTTTTGAGTATGAAAGCGCAAGACGATCGACTTACGGTAGTTGAGGATTTTACAATCGAAAGCGGAAAAACAAAAGATCTGGCAAAAATTTTAAGCAATTTTGCGGAGAGAGAGCGAACCGTTCTCATTCTTCATGATGATGATCCTATGTTAAAACGAGCAGGTAAGAATATCCCGCGGCTTTCGTTTTTATCATATAACAGATTGCGTGCGCATGACTTGTTTTATGGACGAAAAGTGTTGATATTGGAGTCTGCGGTTAAAAAGCTTTCTGATTTTTATAATTCGGAGGATGCTGAATAATGGAACATAATGATATTATTATAGCACCTGTGCTGACCGAAAAGTCAAGTAGTTTACGAGAAGAAGGGAAATATGTTTTTAGGGTTGATTCTCGAGCTACAAAGATTCAGATTAAGGAAGCAGTAGCAAAACTTTTTAATGTCAAAGTTGAAAAGTGTACTGTTATGAATGTTGAAGGAAAAATGCGCCGAGTTCGTTATCGTGCCGGAAAAACTTCAGGATGGAAGAAGGCTATTGTAAAACTGGCCGCCGGTCAATCGATAAAGATATTTGAAGGTGCTTAAGCAAAGAGTATCTGCTTGAAGGAGTAAAACATGGCTCTTAAAGTATATAAGCCTATAACACCGGGACTAAGAGGACGCATTGACATCCGCCGAGATGAAATTACCGCACAGAAGCCGGAAAAAAGCCTTACTCAGGGAAAGGCTTCAAAAGCGGGGCGTGATAGTAACGGCAGGATTTCGGTACGTCATCAAGGTGGCGGGCATAAAAAAAAGTATCGCATAATAGATTTTAAGCGAAATAAATTCGGTATTCCGGGTACTGTCAGAACAATAGAATATGACCCGAATCGCAGTGCAAACATCGCTTTAATTTTTTATGCCGATGGTGAAAAACGGTATATTCTCGCTCCTAAAGGATTGCAAGTTGGGCAAAAAGTTGTAAGCGGTGAGAACGCTTCTTTAGATATTGCCAATGCGCTTCCGTTGGAGGTTATTCCGGTAGGATTTACCGTGCATAATGTTGAACTCAAAATCGGTCGGGGAGGGCAAATGGCTCGCTCTGCCGGGGCTTCTGTTCTAATTGCGGCAAAAGAGGGTGATTATGTTACCATCAAACTGCCTTCCGGGGAAACGCGGATGGTGCATAAAAAATGCTATGCGACAATCGGTGAAGTTGGAAATGGGGATCATATGAATACGGCTCTTGGAAAAGCGGGTCGTGCTCGTTGGAGAGGTATACGGCCTACCGTTCGCGGTATGTCTATGAACCCAGTTGATCACCCGCTCGGAGGCGGTGAGGGCAGGGGTAAAGGACGTAACCCCGTAACGCCTTGGGGTCAGCCGTGTAAGGGATTTAAGACTCGTAAAAAGCGTAACCCTTCCGACAAGTTTATAGTGTCGAAGCGGAAGTAGGAGTAATAAATGTCAAGATCTGTTAAAAAAGGACCATTTGTAGAAAAGAGTCTTTATAAAAAGGTTGTTGAGATGAACAAGACGGGGGATCAAAAATCAAAGCGAATGGTTAAAACCTACTCCCGATGTTCCACAATTATACCTGAAATGGTTGGGTTTACGATTTCCGTATACAATGGTAAATCATGGATTCCTGTATACATAACCGAAGAATTTGTCGGGCATAAACTCGGAGAGTTCTCTCCGACGCGAATATTTCGCGGGCATGGCGGTTCTGATAAAAAAGTTGGAAGGTAGGTGAAAAATGGCTGAAAAAACAGGATATAAAGCGGTATCCAAATTCCTTATAGCATCCCCTACCAAGGTGCGACCGGTTGCGAATGTTGTAAAACGGAAGTCATATACCGATGCAATGGCAATTTTGGAAAACATGCCCCAAAAGGGGGCGCGCTTGATTTCAAAAACTATGAAATCCGCCGCCTCAAATGCTTTAGATATCAATAAAGAGCTTGATGAAGACATGCTCATTATAAAAGACATTCAAATTGATGAAGGGCCGCGGTTAAAGAGACTGTGGTGCCGTGGGCGTGGGCGCGCTGACGTGCAATTGAAAAGAATGTGTCATATTACCGTTGTGGTAGAAGAAAAGGCGGGAGCATAAGATATGGGACAAAAAGTTAATCCGATAGGTTTAAGACTGGGAATCAACAAGACATGGTCTTCACGCTGGTATGCCGATCCGCGTGAGTATGCGGATACGCTACATGAAGACTTAAGGATTAGAAAAATAATCCAAGAGCTTCCTGAAGCTAAAAACGCCGACATTGCTTGTGTTGACATTATTCGGCATCCGCAAAGAATAACAATTATGATTCATACCGCGCGCCCCGGCGTAATAATCGGTGTGAAAGGGGCGACGATAGAAAAAATAGGTGCTGACATTCAGAAGAAGCTTGATAAGAAGGTACAGATTAAAATTAAAGAAATTAAGCGCGCGGAGCTTAATGCCTCTTTGGTAGCACAGAATGTTGCCCGCCAGCTTGCAGGTCGTGCTTCTTTCAGAAAAGCATTAAAACAGGCGTGTTTTAATACCATGAAAGCAGGTGCGCAAGGTGTAAAAATAAGAGTGTCGGGGCGCTTGGGTGGGGCTGAGATGTCTCGGACGGAAGAAATGAAGGAGGGTAGAACTCCTTTGCATACGCTGCGCGCCGACATTGATTATGGCTTTGCTGAAGCTCATACAACCTATGGTAAAATCGGCGTAAAGGTTTGGCTTTATGCCGGAATGATGTATGGAAATGAACAAAAAGAAGATGCTGGTTCTTTGTTACGAAAGCAGCGAAAAGAATGCTCCGATCGCCCGCAAAGACGCGAACGAAGACCCAACAGGAAGGAGTTAAACAATGGCTCTGAGTCCTAAAAGAGTAAAATACAGAAAGATTCAGCGCGGAAGAGTTAAGGGAAATGCTACACGCGGTAATAAAATTGATTTTGGTGATTATGCGCTTGTATCCCTTGAGCCCTTTTGGCTGACAAACAGACAGTTGGAAGCTGCCCGTGTGGCTTTAAACAGAAAGATTAGACGTGGCGGTAAGTTATGGATAAGAGTTTTCCCTGACAAGCCTTACACCAAAAAACCTGCTGAAACCCGTATGGGTAAGGGAAAAGGTGCGCCCGAGTACTGGGTTGCCGTTGTAAAACCGGGGACGATTATTTTTGAGCTTGCCGGAATTGAGCGAACGCTTGCGGAAGAGGCAATGTTGCTTGCCGGCAGTAAACTTCCGTTTAAAACGCGCTTTGCGGAACATCCGCGTGAAGCATAAGGGTGATATGCTATGAAAAAACCTAACTACAAGGACATGTCTTATGCAGAGCTTCTTGCAAAGCGTAAGGACTTAAAACAAAAGTATATGGATTTACGGTTTCAGCTTGTTGTTGGCCATGTGGATAACAAATTGCTGAAAAGAACAATGCGTCGCGAAATAGCGACAATCAACACATTCCTTCGTCAAAAAGAGTTGGCGGGAGAAGTAAAGTAGGAGCAGGCCCGTGGAACAGAATGTTGAAAAAAAGAAAACCGGGAACCGCGAGTTTGTTGGAATTGTAACAAGCGATAAAATGGATAAAACCATTACCGTGCAAGTTACAACCAAGAAACTTCATAAGCTGTATAAAAAGTATTTGTCGCGAAGCAAAAAATACAAAGCACACGATGAAGAAAATACAGCTAAATATGGAGATACTGTGCGGATTATGGAAAGTCGTCCTTTAAGCAAAGACAAATGCTGGCGACTTGTTGAAATTGTTGAGCGAGCTAAGTAAGAGGAGGCTTCGTATACTATGGTTCAAATGCAGTCAAGATTAAACGTTGCCGATAACTCCGGAGCAAAGCTTGTTGAGTGTATCAAAGTAATCGGCGGATCGCATCGAAGATATGCCGGAATTGGTGATATTATTGTTGTGGCGGTTAAGGACACACTCCCCACATCTACAGTAAAAAAAGGTTCCGTAGAGAAAGCGGTGATTGTCCGTGTTTCCAAAGAATATCGCCGCCTTGACGGTACTTATATCCGCTTTGATGATAATGCCTGTGTTCTTATTGATGCAAATAAGAACCCCAAGGGAAAGCGAATTTTTGGACCGGTTGCTCGAGAACTTCGAGATGTCGGGTTTATGAAAATCGTATCGTTGGCCCCTGAAGTTCTTTAGGAGAGTGAAATGGCTAATAAAATTAAGATCAAAAAGAATGATACGGTAGAAGTTATCGCGGGGAAAGATAAAGGCAAAAGAGGTATGGTTCTCCGAGTGCTTCCATCCTCTAATCGAGTGATCGTGCAGGGCTTAAATATGCAAAAAAAAGCAATGCGGAGAAAAAGTCAGCAGGATAGAGGCGGAATTATGGAAATTGAAACTCCTATTCACGTTTCTAACGTCATGATCGTCGGGAAAAACGGACCTACTCGTATCGGATATAAAATGGAAGGCGATAAAAAAATAAGAATATGTCGTAAAACTGGAGAGGCGTTGTAATGAGTAATTATGTACCTCGGCTTAAGAAAGTCTATACAGAAAATATAGCCCCTGCATTAGTAGAAGAATTCGGTTACACAACAATAATGCAAGTGCCGAAGCTCAAAAAAATCGTTTTAAGCATGGGTGTTGGTGAAGCTCTCACGAATAAGAAACTTCTTGATGCCGCAGTGACGGATCTCGGTATTATTACCGGACAGAAGGCTGTGAAAACAAAGGCAAAAAAGAGTATCGCAAACTTTAAACTTCGTGAGGGAAACGAAATTGGTGCGATGGTAACATTGCGCGGCTCAAGAATGTATGAATTTCTTGATCGTTTTATAAATGTTGCTTTGCCTCGAGTTAAGGATTTTCGCGGTGTAAATCCGAACGGTTTTGACGGTCGCGGAAATTATTCAATGGGAGTTACCGAACAAATAATTTTTCCTGAAATTGATTTTGATAAAATCGAAAGAATTGCCGGATTAAATATCACAATGGTTACTTCCGCTCAAACAGACCAAGAGGCCCGCAGCCTTCTTGGAAAGTTTGGTATGCCCTTTAGAAAATAAGAGAGGTTTTCATGGCAAAAACATCATTAATAAATAAGGCAAATAGAACCCCTAAGTTTTCTACACGCAAATATAATCGATGTAGAGTATGCGGTAGACCTCGCGGGTATATGAGAAAATTTGAAATGTGCCGTATCTGTTTTAGAAAATTAGCCAGTGAAGGTCAGATACCAGGCGTTACAAAATCAAGTTGGTAGGAGGTAAAAGATGAGTGTTTCAGATCCGGTTGCAGATATGCTGACAAAAATTCGTAATGCAGCGACAGCAGGACATGAGAAAGTAGATGTGCCTTCTTCAAAACTTAAGCTTGAGATTGTAAAAATATTAAAAACGGAAGGCTATATTAGGAATTTTAAGAAAATTGCCGAAGACGGTACGAACAATATTCGGGTATTCTTAAAATATGATGATAATGAAGTTTCGGTAATTCAAGGGATTGAAAAATTATCAACTCCCGGTCGAAGAGTGTATTCGGGATATAAAACATTACCGCGCGTATATAATGGCTATGGGACATTAATCGTTTCAACTTCATTGGGTGTAACAACAGGTAAGCGTGCCGCTGAACAACAGGTAGGCGGAGAGCTGATCTGTAAGGTTTGGTAGGAGGTAAAAAATGTCAAAGGTCGGAAAACTTCCTGTGGTAATTCCTGCAGGTGTAAAGGTATCCGTTTCTCCTACCGCTTTTACCGTGGAGGGGCCAAAAGGGAAGCTTACACAGGACTATCTTCCTTTAGTCGATATTAAAGTTGAAGGTGCGGAGGCGCTTGTTACCAGAAAGAATGATACAAAAGAAGCTCGTTCTTGTCACGGCTTATATCGAAAGCTTTTAAGCAACATGGTTGCGGGAGTAACAAACGGTTTTTCAAAAACGCTTATAATTAACGGCGTAGGATACCGTGCGGAAGTAAAGGATAAAATATTGGTTATGGCTCTCGGTTATTCAAATGATTTCAGCGTTCTTATTCCTGAAGGAATAGAGGTAAAAGTTGAAAGTCCCGGAAAAATTGTAGTTTCCGGAATAAGCAAAGAGCGTGTTGGTGAGTTCGCGGCACAAATTCGCAAACTTCGGCTTCCTGAACCTTATAAAGGAAAGGGAATACGATATGACGATGAAGTTATTGTGCGCAAAGTCGGTAAATCCGGGGTTAAATAAGGGTTAAGCGATATGATTAGAAAACAAAATGATAAAAACAGAAAACGAATGAAGCGTAAGATCCATATCCGAAAAAGGATTCACGGAACAGCAGAGCGTCCTCGAATGTCTGTTTTCCGCAGTAATAAAAATATTTCGGTACAGGTTATTGATGATGATAAAGGCTGCACATTGGTTTCCGTATCCACGTTGGAAAAAGATCTTGCTTCTTTAAAAGTGAATATTGCATCCGGTGAAAAAGTCGGTGAAGAGATTGGAAAACGGCTCAAAGAGAAAAACATCGACACTGTTGTTTTTGACAGAAACGGCTTTTTATATCACGGCGTAGTAGCGGCTGTTGCCGACGGTGCCCGCAAAGCGGGAATTAATTTCTAGGGAGTGGGTATGGATCGTCAAAAAGATTTCGGCAAAGGCCGACAGAATGAAAAAGAATTTATAGAAAAACTGATTAAGCTCAACCGTACTGCAAAAGTTGTAAAAGGCGGACGCAGATTTTCTTTTTCCGCTCTTACAGTTGTAGGTGATCAAAAAGGTCGGGTTGGATACGGATTCGGCAAAGCAAATGATGTAAGCGAGGCAATTAGAAAAAGTCTTGAAAAAGCAAAACACAATATGGTTGTGTTTCCTCTTAAAGACGGAACAATTCCTCATGAAGTGCAGGGAAAATTTAAAGGTTCTTCAGTTTTGCTACGTCCCGCATGTTCAGGTACCGGAATTATTGCAGGCGGTACTATTCGTGCCATCATGGAAGCGGCAGGAGCTACTAATGTGCTTTCAAAATCATTAGGCTCAAACTCTGCAGTAAATGTGGTGCGGGCAACCTTTGAAGCCGCCTCTCAGCTGATGGATGCGAAAACTGCCGCTAAAAATAGAGGCAAAAGCCTTGCGGAATTTTGGGGGTAGAGCATGGGAAAAAAAATTAGTATTAAACTTATACGAAGTACAATAGGCCAGCGGGTGCATGTATGTAAAACTGTACGCTCGCTCGGTTTGGGTAAGTTGAATTCAGTGGTGGAAAAAGAAGCGAACCCTGCTATTTTAGGGATGGTTCGCACTGTTTCTCACCTTGTTGAGGTAAAGGAGTTGAACTAATGTCTGATTTTAATTTAACAGCTCCCTATGGTGCCAATAAAAAAAAGCGGATTGTAGGTCGCGGTTCTTCTTCGGGGCGCGGAACTACCGCTGGAAGGGGAAATAAGGGACAAAAAGCCCGATCCGGAGGTAAAAGCTATATCGGCTTTGAAGGCGGACAGATGCCTCTGTATAGGCGTGTTGCAAAAAAAGGATTTACAAATTTTCCGTTTAAGAAAGAGTATGTAATTCTGAATGTAGATGCGCTTGAGCAAAAGTATACAGACGGTGAAGTTGTGGATAAAGAGAGTCTTATTTTAAAAAGACTGATTAAAAACACACGAGAATCTGTAAAGCTTCTTGGCAATGGAGAGTTAACCAAAAAACTTACAGTAAATGTTGATAAGATTTCTGCTTCAGCGAAGGAGAAAATAGAAAAAGCCGGCGGTTCCATCGTTCAGGCACAAGAATAAAATAGGCGGTAAGGGGCATGAAAAATAATGCTTTAATAGCAATGTTTAGAATACGAGAACTACGAGAAAGAATTCTTTTTACCTTAGGGGTGCTTGTAGTTTTCCGTTTGGGTTCAGTACTCACCATCCCCGGTATTGATCCTCACGCTTTATCCGCTTATTTTAAGTCGCAAGTTCGCGGAAATGCCTTTGTTGATTATATGGATTTCTTTGTCGGCGGTGCATTTTCAAATTTTTCCGTGTTTATGCTTGGGGTTATGCCCTATATTTCAACACAGATTTTAATGCAGCTGGCGATGGTAATTTTCCCGAGTTTAAAGAAAATCGCGGAAGATGACGGAGGCCGGAGAAAGATTCAACTGTGGACGCGTGTTATAACCGTGTTTGTTTGTTTGATTCAATCTTCTGCGGTAACAGTATATGCAGGACAAATACCGGGGGCAATTGTTATTCAAAACAGAGCCTTGTATTTGTTTATTACAATGATTACCGTTACGTCAGGAAGTATGATTACGCTTTGGCTTGGAGAGCAAATTACCGCCCGCGGAATTGGCAACGGTATTTCCATGATAATCTTTGCCGGCATTGTAGCACGTCTTCCGCATGCACTTTCGGAAGTATGGCGGCTTCAACGGCTGGGTGAATTGAATCTTGTATTTGTGATTATCGTATTCTGTATGTTTGTTGGTATTGTTGTACTTGTTATATATGAGCAGCAAGGACAGCGAAAAATCCCTGTGCATTACGCAAAACGAGTTGTCGGACGCAAAATGTACGGCGGACAGAGTACTTATATTCCGTTTAAAATTAACCCTTCGGGAGTAATTCCTATTATTTTTGCATCTTCGTTTTTAACTTTTCCTTTGCAAATAGCAACAAGTATAGGACCGAATGTACGTTGGCTTAACAGTCTCGCGCAGTTTTTACGCCCGCATGGTTGGTGGTATAATATTTTCTATGTGATTTTAATTATTTTCTTTGCGTATTTTTATACGCAGGTAACCTTAAATCCTACAGAAATTGCAAAACAAATACGTGAAAATGGCGGATCAATCCCCGGCATCAGAACGGATAAAACCGAAGAGTATCTACAGAGAATTCTTAACCGATTGGTTCTTCCTGGATCTCTGTATTTAGCGGCGATTGCCGTATTGCCGACGGTTATTCAAACGCTTTTCGGGTTTCCGCCTTCAATTTCCATGTTAATGGGAGGAACCTCTTTGCTCATTTTGGTTGGAGTGGATCTTGATACAATGAGTCAAATCGAAGCACAGCTGAAGATGCATCATCATGAAGGTTTAGTGAAGAGGGGAAGACTCAGGTCAAGGAACCTATAGAAAGGCTTTTACGTAAAAGGCAATTAGCTTTTACAAGGAGATAGCAAATGAAAGTAAGAACAAGTGTAAAACCTATTTGTGATAAGTGTAAAATCATTAAGCGAAATGGAATTATTCGCATTATCTGCACTAATCCAAAACATAAACAGCGCCAAGGATAATGGAGGAAACTGAAAGATGGCTCGTATAGCGGGAGTCGACCTCCCTAATAAACACGTTAATATTGCATTAACCTATATTTATGGTATTTCTCATTCGTCCGCTAAGACTATTTGTGAAAAAGCAAAAATAGATCCAGGCAGAATGATGAATGATCTCGATCAAGATGAACTGGCGGTTATCCGCAGTATTCTTGAAAAAGATTATAAAGTGGAAGGACGCTTAAGAACCGAAGTTGCTTTAAATATTAAGAGACTTATGGATATAGGTTGTTATCGGGGACTAAGACATAGAAAAGGGCTTCCTGTCCGCGGACAAAGAACAAGAACGAATGCTCGTACACGCAAGGGTAAGAAAAAGACTGTTGCGGGTAAGAAGAAGTAAGATAACTGGAGGATTAACGTGGCTACCGTAAAAAAACGGAAAGAAAAGAAAAGTGTATATGAAGGAAATGTATATATTCAGGCAACCTTTAATAATACCATAATAACAATTACTGACCTGAAAGGAAATGCGCTTTCTTGGGCATCGTCGGGCGGGCTCGGTTTTAATGGGGCAAAAAAATCTACTCCGTTTGCCGCACAGACGGTGGCGGAGACCGCAATACAAAAGGCACAACAGTATGGATTGCGCGAAGTGCATGTTTTTGTAAAAGGTCCCGGTGTCGGTCGTGAATCGGCAATAAGAACATTAGGAGTAATGGGGTTAAAAGTGCGCTCAATAAGCGACGTAACTCCTATTCCTCATAACGGATGTCGCCCGCGTAAGACCCGTCGTGTCTAATTATTCTAATAGAAAGGAGTTGGAATGGCCCGTAAAAACCTTTTAAAAGGATTCAAAAAACCCAAAGGGGTAGATTTTGTAGCTGAAGTATCGGATGAAAGTCATGGGAAATTTATTGCCTCCCCCTTTGAAACAGGCTTTGGAACAACTATCGGTAATTGTCTTAGACGCGTTTTACTTTCCTCTATTCAAGGATATGCAATAACCTCAGTACGGATCACAACCTATGATGCTGATGGAGTAGGGCATAGCATTTCAAGCGAATTTGAATCCATCCCGCATGTTCGCGAAGATACGCTTGAGATTTTAAATAATCTCAAGCAGATTCGTTTATTGCTTCCGGAAGAAGAAGAGGAGGGTGCCTTTACTTTTGAATTTCAAGGTCCCTGCACAATAACGGGAGCTGATTTAGAAAAAGAATATCAGCTTCAGATTCTATCAAAAGATGTCCATATTATGGAAATGATGGAAGGGGCACATGTTGAGTTTGAAGTAAACGTAAAGTTCGGCAGAGGCTATGTCCCCGCGGAAACAAATGAACAGTATGTTGAAGTAGTGGGGACAATCCCTTTGGATTCCATTTTTAGCCCGGTTTTAAAAGTTCGCTATGAAATTCAACCTTGTCGAGTCGGACAACGTAATGACTATGACAAACTTGTGCTTGAAATTTGGACAGACGGTACTGTTCGTCCCGAAGATGCTTTAGCTGAAGCTGCGAAGATCGCAAAAGACCACTTTTCAATTTTTGTAAACTTTGACGAAAGCGTGCTTATTGGTGAAGATGATGCCGATGAAGATGATGCAAAAATAAGAGACTTGCTTAATACAAAAATTTCAGAGGTTGATTTTTCCGTGCGAGCAAGAAATTGTCTGGCAAATATAGGTGTTAAAACTCTTGGAGAATTGACAAAAATATCCGAACAAACGCTTGCCAGCACCAGAAACGTTGGTAAAAAAAGCTTGAGTGAAATTCAGGGTAAATTACAAGAGTATAATTTACGTTTGGGAATGACTGATTACAGTCATTTAAAAGATACGAATAAATTGGTAAGACAGAAGGAAGAAACAGATGAAGCATAAAAACGGCTTTAATCCGCTTTCTCGTACAAGTGCCCATCGACGTGCCTTGCACCGAAATATGGTAACCTCACTTTTTAGATACGAGCGGATTACAACAACTAAACAAAAAGCAATGGAAATTCGTAGAACTGCGGAAAAATTGATTACCCGCTCAAAGGTTGATTCGGTACATAACCGAAGGCAGGCTGCGCGATTAATTTGGGATGCTGAGATACTGAACAAGCTCTTTACAGATATCGCTCCTCGCATGAAAGAACGAAACGGCGGTTATACCCGTGTTTTAAAGCTCGGTTTCCGCGAGGGAGATGCTGCCGATGTTGCAATTCTTGAGTTGGTAGATTATACCCTCGATAAGAGCGGCAAAAAACATGCGTTAAGCGAAAGCGATAAAAAAACAGCTGACGATAAAAAGTCCGCAAAAAAAGCCGCCGAAGCAAAACCAAAAAAATCGGCAAAAGCTGAAAGTTTGGAGGAAAAATAATGTCAAAAGCTCATAGAGGAAAAGGAATACTTGATAAAACCAATCGTAGTCGAGGAACCTGTCCGGTAACAGGGCAAACAGGGGTTAAGCTTTTGTATGAACAGGAAATTGACGGAAAAAAAGTAAATATTTCTAAAATCGGTAGAGCAGTATTAAAAAATAAAAAAGCAGCTGAGGCAAAAAAAGAAGCTCCAGCGGAAAAAACCGAATAGTTTCTCGTTAATTTCTTTATTGATGAAAGCGCTTGTTTCGCAAACTTCTGATATTTTTGCAACAAGCGCTTTTATTTTTATTTTCTAGTCCGGAATTGACAAAATTATCCTATTTTGTTAAAATTAACTCTGTTTTCTAAGCCTCGATGGTGGAATTGGTAGACACGCTAGTTTCAGGTACTAGTGCTTTCACGGGCATGGGAGTTCAAGTCTCCCTCGAGGCATATTTTCCATAATTTCGATTATCTTTAGTCATAAAATTTAGCTCTCTTTGGATATTTTTCTTTCAGGATAAGAGGATAAGAAATTTATCTTGATTTGTTGAAATTTAAAACCATATTACGTTAAATTCTGAAGAAACGGCATGCTAGAATTTTTCGCAGCCTCTGAAATTTAAACAATACTTTTTACTCGTATAACGTTCTATAAGTAAGTTGTCGTTATACTGATTGGAATCTTAACAGTAACAGTCTGCGGTTTCAGCATTCCTATGGTAAATTACTCACCGTTGCTAATTTCCAAACGATGTTTAAAAGCATCAACACAAAATTACAAAATTGAAGCTTTTAAACTCGGTGGCGAAGCAAAGGTAAATATCAAAGCTTCGCCCTTGCGCCGTGTCGGACTCTTTTATAAAATTTTTTATGGTTTGTATTAAATGCACTAAACGTTACTTGAGCTTTGTTGATGACTCTGCTTTTGCGAACTTGAAAAAAGTTTTTTTTACATTCCTAAAAACAAACCGATAGGTGTTGTTTTTACGGGTGTACCAAACAGTGTCGACGAAGAGGATTCTCCGAATCTGGATGAAAGTGTTTTAATGGAAGAATTTCGATTTTGGGAATTTGTTACGGTATGCGGTTTATTATGGCGTAAGCTCTAAGACAGCGTGATGCCTACTTGACTTGTCAATATGAACATGGTAAGACATGTTAGTATCAGTTAACTTTTAAAATCGGAAGAAAGTAAAGCCGGCTTTTGGAGTGTTAAAACTTGATACCGGAATCTGAAGTTTGAATAATACAGACGTACATCAATTGAACGGTTTATTTTATAAAGGAAAAGAAAGTGACAAGTATACGTTATAAGATTATATTACAGCTTATGCGACTTTTGGGAATGAAGAACATGTGTATGCTTCCCAGAGAAGAGTTTTTGAAAAATATAAAAAGCATCAATCAAAAACGTAAATTTTTTATGCCTCGTAAAAAAGGGTATGTTATTGGCGATCGATTAATTATGGAGCACTATCATTGTTTAACAATACAGCGCAATGCACAACCGTCCAAGCGAGCACTGCTCTTTCTTTATGGTGGAGGGATGTTGATTAGTCCGGATAAAAATGATGTCAACAGCGCACTAAAAATGAGTGTGCTTGCTGATTGCGATGTGTGGTTTCCGTATTATCCGCTTTGTATCGATCACGGAATTGATGTTTTACATGAAATGATTTTGCAGTGTTATCGAGAAATGACAACAGTTTATCAGCCTGAGCAAATATCTGTGCTGGGGTTTTCGTCGGGTGGTGCTCTGGCAATAGGGCTTGCTTTGCATAATAACGCCTTAGGCAAAATAATAGCAATGCCGCGTCAAATTATTGCTGTATCACCCGGTTCAGTGCCGGCGACCGAAGAAGAAAAAAAGCGTATGAATGAACTCAATTCTGTAGATATGCTTGTTGATGTAAAATTTATCGAACATGTTGAGTACTTTATGCGACACGGAAAAACAATGCCGGAATATATGATTAGCGGTCATCGAGGAGATTTCGCCGGTTTGCCGCCTCTGCATTTTTATTACGGAGCTTGTGAAATATTATCAGCTCTTGCGCCGTCTTTTGAGAAAGTCTGTCAGGAAAACAATGTTTCTTATACCATGCATATTGCTCCGGGGATGTGCCATTGCTATGCCGCAATTGGTTATTTTCCCGAAGGCAAAGCAGCATTCAATGAGATTGCCGAACGCCTCAAATTTCCGGAATAAGTCCAAGAGATAAAAACGGTGTTGCTTTATGAGTTCCGATCGTGCTGCATGTTTAGTACAGTGTCCGTAATGTTTAACGTTGATCCGCGGTGAGAAACTAAAATAACTGTTTTGCCTGCACTTGATTCTTTCAGTGATTGCTCGATACTGCAAAGACTTGTTTGACCGGCTGTTTGTGCAAACACCATGTTGACACACAAAGCTATACCGGTTAACATTTCAAAAAGGAAAACCGGTGTTTTATATCTTAATTCACTAATTGATATATCAGCGTGAGTGTAAGATTAATTTTTTCCGGTGCACTATCGCCTAAGGGAAACGGTGATGCAGCACGGACACTTGCAAGAGCCGCTTCATTTAAAAAGGCATACCGGCAAGGGGAGACAATATCTGCTTGTACTACTTCGCCGGATTTAAGAACGGTAATCGAAACGGTTACAGCTCCTTCTTGTCCACGTTTACGTGCTGCTTTTGGATATATTTTCTTTTGTTCTATCCGCTGCAAAATAAGTGCTTTAAAATCAATTGCTCCCGTTCCTGTTCCCGTTCCGGAGCCATCTGCAAGCTCTGTATCGAAGGTATCACCGTCTACATCGAATGGAGCTGCTTCGGTCGATTCTACCGGTGCATTATCAACGGTGTCGGCAAGCTGTTCAATAGGCGGAGCAGGTACCAATGCCGGCGTTTTCGGTTGTACAACCGTTTTTTTCTTTATAGGCTTTTTAACCGGCTCCGGTTTTGCCGCACGCGGTGCAGAAGGTCGTTCAGATATCTGCGGAAGACCTTGCATAATAAACTGTGTGTGTGTAGACTGTGGAATTTCAGTACTAAAGTGTAAAAACACAGAGGAAATAATAATCACATGCAGTATAAGTGCAGCAATAAATACTGCAACAGACACTCCGTTAGTGCTGCGGGTAGTCATGCTTCACCGCCGCATTTTTGACACCGCTTTTATTTAAAACATCCATCACTTCAACAAAACTTTTAAATGGCAAATCTTTATCGCAGGATAAAAAGACTGATGCTTGCGGATTTCCTGCTATACGGCGTTTTAAAAACATCTCTAATTCAGATAAATTATACCGCTGTGTGCCAATGTATACAGCTCCGGCTTTATCAACAATAATTTCAATACTTTTTTCCCGGACGGGTATTCCCGATTCTGCTTCCGGCAATGCAACTTTCATAACAGGCTTTTCAAAAGTAGAACCAATCATAAAAAAAATCAGCAAAATGAATACTACATCAATCAGCGACGTTATAGTAATTTCAGGATTCCGCCGCTCCGGTTTAAACCGTTTCATCGGTAGACCCCGCTTGCAGTAATTGCTGTTGATAACTCATTAAAACGGAAACAAGTTGCTCCATATCGCGCACGCGCTGTGTATTCAGCCAATCAAAAAATTCATAGAAGGCAAATGCAAAAATAGCTGTTACTAATCCGGTTGCGGTGGTAATCATTGCCTCCCAAATACCGCTTGAAAGAATAGCAATATCAACACTGCCTCCAAGTACTGCAATTTTTTGAAATGCCGCCATTAAACCGGTAACCGTGCCTAACAATCCAAGGAGCGGTGCAACGGCAGCAATTCTTGAAAGTAAGATAAATCCTTTTTCCTGTAGTGTAAGAATGTACTGCACTGTCCGCTCAAATGCTTCTGCCGTATACTGTGCATCAGCCGTACGACATTGAAAAAAAATATGAGCAACAGCGGAAATACATGAGCCGCTCAATCCTTTTTGGTCAAAGAAATCTTCCTGCAAATCAGTTTTATTTACCGCAGCAGTTTCGCACAGTGCTAATACAGCGCGGAATTGTTTTCTTTTATACCGCGTACTAACGTAATACACAACCCGTTCAGCAGCGGCTGCAAGTGCAATAAGATATAATCCTATAATAATATAATTGACTGTTTTACCCTTTTGCATTAAGTTAATAAAATAGTATAAACCGTTCACAAAAAAACCTCCTAATATCATACGTGCTTACCTCTGCGTACATTGTAGCGCATGGCTTACATATTTTTAACGATACTAATCGGAAATAGCAAAAATGTCAATTACAGCTCCTAACCGCCCATGGCGTACGCATGAAGAATAAAAATCGTATATTCAAGGGCGTTGCGGTTTGAAATTTTTCTCTTCTCCGACTGATTTTTTTACTTGTCGGAGCTAAATACTTACAAACCGCCGGCGTACTACGGGCTCCACTATCGTTGCGGCTGTTTTTGCGCTATTTTGAGCGCGCAAAAACGATCCGGCTTCGCATTTTTGAAAAAATGCTTCGCCACCCTCCGTCCGCCTAACGCTGCTCTAATACTCAAATAGCTTTCACTCACCCTATGTGGTTGTTTTTTTTCATGCGTACGCCCTGCTAACCGCCCTGTTTTTTCTTTGTTGCTCTTGACTTACTATTTTGAGCGGTGTATAGTTATTTTTAATGTTTGCTTAAGCAAACAAAAACAACGGCGTTGTCGCCGTGTATTACAAAGATCACTCATTGGAGGGAGTACTATGCAAAAAAAAGTAAAATGGTTTATTGTTGCATTTGTTGCAGCATTGTTATTTCTTTCCTGTTCACAACTTGCGAACGATGCGGGGGGGGGGGGGGGGCAATCCCTTTGAGCAGTTCAAAGAGCTGATCAGCGAATATCCGATGGTTTCCGTAAAAGGCGGAAGCATAACCGGAACAGACACAACAACAAAGAGCGAGCCGGATCATAACCAAACTTTTTTGGAAGGACGGAAGGTTAAACTTGACGATTTTTCAATTGGAAAATATGAGGTTACCTATGAACTGTGGTATAAAGTGATAACAGAAGCGGAAAAACGCGGGTATGTATTTAAAAATAAGGGGCGGGCAGGTACCATTGCCGCCTTAGATAAAAATGATAAGGGAAAATATGTCGCTCAAAACCGTGTAGGCGAGGAACCGAACGAAGAAACAAAAAAACATCCTGTTACACAAATTGCATGGTGCGATGCCATTGTATGGTGTAATGCCTATTCCGAAATAACCGGAAAAAAACCGGTGTATTGCCTCGATGGTCAGCCTGTAAAGGATTCAACAAAAATAGATGACTGCTTAAAAGCCGAAGTAAAGCGGACTAATGGCGGCTACCGTTTGCCAACCAGTACCGAGTGGGAATGGGCAGCACGTGGCGGCAATCCTCAAGATGCTGCGTGGGGTGACGGTAATGATTTTCCGGGTACAAAGGACCCTGCAAAATTATCCGAATATGCCTGCTTTGGGGATAAAGAAAACGGGAGCACGAAACCGGTCGGCTCGCTCAAGCCGAATGTCTTAGGTCTGTACGACATGGCGGGAAATGTTGCGGAATGCTGCGTTGACGTATATGCATCATTAATTCGTGTTGATCCGGATGTAGTAGAAGATAATCCCGATCATCCTAAGTCGGCTGTACCTGATGAGCAAGATTCCTCGAAATTTGATGAATTTGAACGGACCGGCGGTAGTAAATGTACACGGGGCGGCGCATGGAAAAAAAATGAAGCAGACTGTAGAAATGGGAGAAGAGGGATGACGTTGGCGAAATATGCAAATGATGCAATCGGATTTAGGCTGGTACTAAGTCATTAACGGAAGGATTACAATGAATACTTTTAAAAACTATTGCATAGTTTTGCTCGCGCTTGTGGTCATTACCGGTTGCAAGCCGCCTGAAAATTCTCATGAAAATTCTCATGAAAATTCTCATATCAAAAACTTTATATCCAAATATCCAGATATGCCGGCACTGGAGCAGCCTGCTGTTGTTTTAGCCGGTGAATATGAAGGTGAGGCTGCTATGCGTATGGACGAATCTCGCCCCTTAAATAATTATCCGGGGACATTTACCGTTACATCGAATAACGATACGGATTCGGTTATGCTTTCCGCAAGTATTAAACCGGGTAAAATGCCTTTTCCCGTTAACTATACTTTTAAGGACGCTACGCAGCTTAAGTATTCAAAAGAAGGGTACTTGATCAACGGTTCGTTTAAAGTTGATGTAACGCTCAATAGTGGTACCAAAAAAGAGATGCCGGAATTCGATTTTACACTCAATGAGCGTTCCCGCTTATATGTTGACAATGACGGGCAGTATTGGCTGGAGCTTTACTATCCGGATCAAAAAATGGCCAGCGGCAAGATTTTACCGGGTATATGTTTCTTTAAAGGAAAGAAAAAGTAGTGTAAGGTGCGCTGTCTGAAAACCTACAGGGCAACGCACAAAAAATATAATCGGTTTTATTCTTACATATTTTAAGCGGTTGTCTTTGATGTATACACCGTTGACTTTTGCATTTTTTTTTGTTGCTCTGTCAATAACCAGTGAATATTTCACCCCTAACGGGGGTTAATTTTGCAATGAAAATTGCACCCCTTAACACATCGAGTTATCCTGCTTTTGCATCTTTAAGTAAGAATTCATAAATCAAGTCAATAACTACTTGAGGCAGGTCTCCGGTTCGTCCAACCGTATCGGTTCGGTATATATCATCGAGCGGTACAATCGGATAGAATTCATCATGTATTAAAGCGCGTATACCATGCTTTTGGGAAATCAATACATTTACCATTGTGCCTGCGCCGAATTTATTCTGCTCAATTTTAAACAAATGGTTTTTGATTGAGATGGTAGATCCGCTTGAAAGTTTGCGCGTAATAACGGATGACAACAGTTTATCAAGATCGAGTGTTTTTGGTGTCGGTACAAACATTGAATATGAATCGCAGGCAGGAACACCAAACTGTTTGTTGAAAATACCGATATACTCTTTTAAGAATTGATTTGCTTGCTCTATGGTTGTAATTCCGCGTCGTGCAAATTCAACAGGGAGTCGGCTTTGTAATGTTTGCCATAATCGCTCAACACGTCCTTTTGCTTGTGATGAATGAGCCGGGAACATATCGATTCCTAAGTACTTGATAATTTTGCCGAATTGTGTTACTTGTTCCTCGGTTCCTTGTAATTGCTCCTCAATGGATAACTGTTTTTTTGCATTAACAAAAAAAACGCTACACTTATCCGGATAAAGAGCGGCAGGGAGTCCGTAATTTTCGAGTGTCTGCCGCAGAACTTCTAAATATCCGAGCAGGCACTCGTTTTTGCATAAATAAAGACCGGTAATCATTCCGCGCGCATCATCAATAAAAGCATGTAATGCGGATTTTTCTTTCCCGCCGAACCAAGGAAACGGGGTTGCGTCCACTTGCAACAGCTCTCCGAAGCAAGCTCTTCTATTGCGCGTTTTATGCACCTTCTTTCGTGTTCGTCTTTTCTTTGGTGAACAAATTCCATTTGATAACAGAATACGGCGCAGAGTCGAATATGACAGCTGCAATTGATATTCTTCAGTTACTATTTCATGAAAATGCAAAAAATTGCTTTTTGACAATGCGGGATCGCTTCGCAGCGCAAGTAATCGCTGCTCAATTTCTTTCGAGGTCTTCTTTGCAGAGGGACGCTGACTGTTGCCATGCAGCATTGCTGCTAAACCCTTTTCTTTGAACGCCTTTTTTAATTGCTGTACGCGTCTTCGTGAAAGGTTTAATCGAAGCGCAGCTTGTTGTACCGTACATCTCCCCTCTAAGCAGTTGGCGATAACATGTCCTCGTGTAATTTGATCAATGCTCATAAATAATTTCATTCCTCCAGTGTAATGTAATAAGTCAATAATTTCACCTCGGTAAAATATAGGGGTGAAATTATCACAGATTAAAGACAGTTTTTTAAATCGTATTTGACAAATAGTTTTTCAGGGCTTATAATTTTTAGAATAGAATGTTTCTAATCTAAGGAGAAATTGATATGAAATCGAAAATGAAATTTCTGTTGGCTGTGTCTGTGGCGCTCGGAATTATTTTTAGTGCTTGTACAAAGAGCGAAGAACCTGCCGGCTCGGAGGGCGGCGAAGGCAAAAAGAATTGGAAAATTGCCGTTGTGCCGAAGGACAGTACAAATGCCTGGTTTGTCCGTATGGAGCAGGGTGTAAAGAAATACGCTTCCGATACCGGATTAAATGTTTTCCAAAAGGGGCCGGCAAAAACGGACGGTGCTATGCAGGTACAGGTTGTACAAGATTTAATCGGGCAAGGAGTTGACGCTCTTTGCGTTGTTCCAGTAGACCCCGCAGCTCTTGAACCGGTTTTGGGCGAGGCAATGAGTAAGGGGATTGTTGTTATTACGCATGAAGGTTCTACCGTGCAAAATACGATGTACGATATCGAATCTTTTAACAATGCCGGTTACGGCGCCTTTATTATGGATAATCTTGCAAAAGCGATGGGCGAAAAAGGCGTGTATACGACTATGGTGGCACATGTTACAAACGCTTCCCATAATGAGTGGGCAGACGGAGCTGTTGCGCAGCAAAAGGCGAAATATCCTCAAATGACTTTGTTAGAAAGTGATGTCCGTGTCGAAACTGAAGATAATACCGAACGTGCTTATGAGCGGGCAAAGGAATTGTTTAAAAAATATCCCGATTTAAAAGGTATTGTCGGAACCTCATCAAAAGATGCACCCGGAACAGCTCGTGCGATTGAAGAACTCGGATTAAAAGATAAGGTTTTTACCTGCGGCACCGGCATGCCGAATGAAAGCCGCCAGTATTTAAAAGACGGCTCTCTTGTTGCTATTACCCTTTGGGATCCGGCAGATGCAGGCTATGCAATGGCAACGCTTGCTCGAAAAGTGCTGGAAAAAGAATCGATAGAAAACGGAGTAAATTTAGGCGTAAAAGGATATGAAAATATGACTTTCGCCGAAGGGAGTAAAAAAATCCTCTTAGGTGCAGGCTGGATTGTTATTACAAAAGATAATGTTGACGACTATGATTTTTAGTACATAGTTTGTAAATTAAATCGGCTCCCTCTGATCCGATTTAAAAGCCGAGTTTTCAAAAAGAGCAAGTAAAAGATATATGACTGAATACATATTACAAGTTACAGATATCCATAAACATTTTGGCGGTGTTCATGCCCTAAAGGGCGTTTCGCTTGATATTAGAAAAGGCGAAATTTATTGTCTCGCTGGGGAAAACGGCTGCGGAAAATCAACCCTCATAAAAATTATTTCCGGTTTTTATCAAGCTGATTCAGGGAAAATTTTTTTTAACGGTTCGCTACAAAACACTATCACACCGCAGTCGGCAATAGCCGCCGGCATTCAAGTCATTTATCAAGATTTCTCCATCTTTCCTAACTTAACCGTTTATGAAAATCTTGCCTTAAACACGGAGCTGATGGCAAAAAGAAAAATCGTAAATAAACAACGTTTAAAAGCAATCGCAAAAAAAGCTATTGCTCAAATTGATTTTTCCATTGACTTAGAAGAAACACTCGGGAATTTATCCGTTGCGGACAAACAGCTTGTTGCAATTTCGCGGGCACTCCTTGATGATGCACAGCTGATTATTATGGATGAGCCGACCACTGCGTTAACAAAAAAAGAGGTTGAGTCTCTTTTTAAGATTATAAAACAATTACAATCCAAAGGAATTGCTATTCTCTTTGTCTCTCATAAAATGGATGAAGTGTTTGAAATATCGGAGCGCTTTTCTATTTTTCGCAACGGAGAAAGTATTATGACCGGGAACACAGCTGAATTGGACAATGCACAATTCAGTTATTATATGACCGGAAGAGAATTTAAAAATATACCCCATCAAAAAAAAGAACACGGAACGCAGCCGGTTTTTGAATGTAAAAATATTTCTCATAAAACAGCTTTTAAAAATATTTCCTTTGCCTTGCATAAGGGAGAAGTACTCGGCATAACAGGACTGCTCGGCTCGGGGAGAACAGAATTAGTTGAATGCCTCTTTGGGGCAGAAACAATTTCCGAAGGTTTGTTTATAATGAACGGCAAGCCGGTAAAGATACGATCAATAAAAGATGCTATTCGATTAGGGATTGGATATGTTCCCGAAGACCGACTCACCGAAGGACTTTTTTTACCGCAGTCAATTAAGGATAATATAACTATTGCAAAATTGGATTTGCTTTCTAAAAAAATTTTCGGCGTGATTGATACGGTAAAGATTGATGAGCAAAGCGCTCACTGGATAAAAACTCTGGGAATAAAAACAAATAATGATCAAAACCCTGTGCAAACACTATCCGGAGGGAATCAGCAAAAGGTTGTACTTGCAAAATGGCTGGCACTCAATTTACATATTCTACTGTTGAACTGCCCGACCGCCGGTGTGGACATAGGCGCAAAATACGATATTCATACCTTTATTCGGCAGATGGCTGACGATGGATTATCGGTTATTGTTATTTCCGATGATTTGCCGGAAGTGATAGCCCTTTGCGACCGGGTGCTTATTATGAAAGCAGGAGCAATAACCGCAGAATATACTACGGAAAACATGAGCGAACGGGAACTTTCTCAAGTTACTATGCACGATGAGGTATTCTGAAATGTTGGATAAAAAATATTTACAACGGAAAATTTTAAGAACAGAGTTTTTTGTTTTTATTGCTATCATTATTTTATCAATCCTTATTCAGCTGCGCAGCGGGCAGTTTTTTAGTAATAATAATTTGGTAGACCTTGTGCGTGCGGTCATTATCCCCGCAATGTTTTCTATCGCGGCAATGATTGTGCTCGTATCCGGAGGAACAGACGTGTCTGCTCCGTCGATAGCCTCTCTTGCAATGTATTTAGTTTCAAAATGGATGTTGAGATATGAAGGCAATGTTATCGTTTTGTTTCTTATCGGAGCGGGAATTGGTATTATACTCGGCTGCTTAAACGGATACCTTATTGCCCGATTCCAATTTCCTACACTCATTGTTACATTAGGAACCGCCAGTTTATATACGGGACTATTACAGGGTGTATTTGCCGCACACGAGCATCCTGTTCCAGCTCCAATGCATGCGCTTGGAAAAGCAAAACTGTTTTCGGTAGATAATGCCGTTTCGGGGCTTAAGTCAAACATGCCGGTAACAATCTTTTTGTTAATTGCATTGGTTATTTTAGTTTGGTTTATTTTACAAAAGACAATGCTCGGACGAGGGATTTATGCTATCGGCGGCGATGTCATTTCCGCCCAGCGTGCAGGGTTTAATGTATTCCAGATACAAATGTTCATTTATATCTTTGTGGGCATGATTGCCGGCATTACCGGTGTAGCAAGAGCCTCAATGATGATGAATTGCCAACCAACTAATTTAAACGGTATGGAAATGACCGCTATTGCTTCGTGTGTGCTTGGAGGAACCAGTGTTCAAGGCGGTGCAGGTTCTATAACTGGCACCATACTGGGAGTTTTACTTATTACCATAATATCAAATAGTTTGCTCCTTTTAGGAATCTCAACATTTTGGCAAAAAATATTTACCGGTTTAATTATCCTGATAGGAACAGGCGTTTCTGCTTATCGAATGAAGCAGCGACAGGGGCATTAACTGTCAAGCGACATAGTAATAAAAGATAAGGATGGAAATTATGAATGATAAAAAAACTACTATGTTGAAATGGCTCAACTCAAAAGATTCTACCGTAATTCGATTGGTATTTTTACTGATAGGTGTATTTATTTTTTGTGCGATTTTAAAGCCGCGCTTATTTTTAAGTAGCAACAACTTTGTTTCAATTTCAAAACAATTTCCTGAGCTTGGAATTTTAGCACTCGGGATAAGCATTGCAATGATTTCAGGCGGCATAGACCTTTCGGGGGTTAGCATTGCAAATTTATCAAGCGTGCTTTCTGCATTTTTTTTAATTAAACAAGTTTCATCACCCGCAGGAGCAGAACATCCGCTTTTGTTCATTCTCTTAACGGTCGCGCTCTCTCTTTGCATCGGTTGTGTTTGCGGCGGTATAAACGGCTTTCTTATTGCCGTGATAAACATTCCGCCTATTCTCGCAACATTAGGGTCTTCACTGCTTTATACCGGAATTGCAATCGTTATAACCGGCGGTAAAACAATTTCAGGGCTCCCTTTGTTGTATTCAAGAATAGGGAATTCTAGTCTTTTTTCCGTAATACCGGTACCGCTTATCCTGTTCGCCGCAGTGGCAGCTTTTTCCTTTTTTATTTTAGAAAAGACTAAATTCGGCAAAGAGTTGTATTTAGCGGGTACAAATATGAAAGCCGCTTTTTATTCGGGCGTGCAAACGGTTTCTCTTTTAATAAAAACCTATGCGCTTGCAGGGATATTGGCGGCTTGCTCCGGACTCATAATGATGGCGCGATATAACTCAACAAAAGCAGACCAAGGTTCCTCATATACAATGCAATGCATTCTTATCGCTGTTTTAGGCGGAGTTAATCCGAATGGCGGGAAAGGTTCTGTTTTAGGGATTGTACTTGCCGTTATCATTCTGCAATTTTTAAGTACCACTTTAAACATGTTTGAAAATCTTTCAAACTTTTACCGCGATATCATATGGGGCCTCATTTTAATTGCCGTATTGGTTTCTAATTATTTTATCAATCAGATAGAAACTAAAAAATACGAAAAACAATGAAGGCGCATGCCGATGCGAGTGTAACGGTTTTTTGATAACTCTATGATATTGTTTGATATATTTGTACAACCTGTAAAAAATTTTATAAAAAGAGTCCGACACTACGGTTTAGTTTTTGACGTCCATGTCAAAAACTAAACCACGAGTTTTAAAAGCACTTGGAAAAAGTTTGTGCTTTTAAAACATCGTTTCTGTGTGGAACCACGGGCATCCGTGCCCGTTCTGAGTTTTGACGTCCATGTCAAAACCAAACCTGCGAGTTTTAAAGCTTTACAAATAGTCCTGCTTTAAAACATCGCTGCTGCGTGGAACCACGGGCATCCGTGCCCGTTCTGATTTTGACAACGGTGAGCAATTTACCATAGGGATATTGAAAGCTCAAGCCGTTAATGCTGATGCTTCGATTAAGATATAAAGGAGGAATAAGATGGATAAATTTGTGTTGGGGATAGATTTTGGAACAGATTCTTGCAGAACTCTCGTTGTTAATGCAATGACAGGGGCAATAGTTTCTTCTGCCGTTTGTGAATTTACCCGCTGGAAAGAGCAACGTTTTTGCCGCTCTGATTTAATGCAGTATCGTCAGCACCCGCTTGACCATATTGAAAGCCTTACGCAAAGCATTGTAGCGGCGGTGTCAAAACTATCAGCTGAACAGAAAGAAGCGATTGTTGCGATTGGAATAGATGCAACGGGCTCAACCCCGGGGCCTGTTAATAAGGACGGCGTTCAGCTTGCGCTTTTGCCTGAGTTTGCAAACGAGCCCGATGCAATGTTTATTCTATGGAAAGACCATACGGCAACCGCCGAATCAGTCGAAATTACCGCTTCGGCAAAAAAACAATCGCAGGATTATACTCGCTTTTGCGGCGGTACCTATTCCGCCGAATGGTTTTGGGCAAAGATTTTGCACATTACTCGAAAAAATAAAAAGGTAAGAGAGGCAGCGTATACATGGGTAGAGCATTCGGATTGGCTCCCCGCTCTTCTTACGGATACGATAAAACCCGATTCGCTTATTCGCAATCGCTGCGCCGCGGGGCATAAGGGGCTGTGGCATGAATCATTTCCAAACGGATATCCGCCTGAAGAATTTTTCTATGCGTTTGATCCGGATCTTCCACGAATCCTCAAAACACTATCACCTCCACGTTCGGTTGACAGTGTTATTGGAAATCTTTCAAAAGAATGGGCAGAGCGATTAGGACTTTCGCAAAATATTGTTGTGGCGACAGGAATTATCGATGCTCATTGCGGAGCGATTGGAGCAGGAATTAGCGTTAACACGATGGTAAAAGTAATGGGAACATCAACTTGCGATATGGTACTTGCCGACCCATCCGCAGTAAAAGATAAAACAGTGCACGGAATTAGCGGTCAGGTTGACGGCTCTGTTTTACCGCATTACATTGGTTTTGAAGCAGGGCAATCCTCGTTCGGTGATATTTATGCATGGTATGAAAAACTGCTTTCGTGGCCGCTTTATTTTTTTAAGAATGAAATAACGATAAAAACCGGTACACTTTCTCTGCTTTCTGCACTTGATAAAGAGGCAGCGAAGCTTCCCGTTACGGAAAACACCGATTATGCGGTTGATTGGTTTAACGGACGCCGTACTCCCGATGCAAACCAACGGGTATGTGCAGGTGTAGGAGGCTTATCCTTAGCAAGCGATACGGTTTCTGTTTATTATGCGCTGGCGGAAAGCTCCGTATTCGGTTCGTATGCAATTTTAAATCGATTTGAAGAAGAAGGAATTCCGATTAAAGCTGTCATTGGAACAGGAGGAATTGCTCGAAAGTCTCCCTTTATTATGCAGTTAATGGCGGATTGTTTTAACCGCAATATATCGGTTACAAAAGAAATGCAAACGGTCGCATTAGGAGCTGCAATCATTGCCGCAGCTGCCGGAAAAATATACGAAAACATAGAGCAAGCGCAAAAGGCATTATTGAGAGGTTATGATTCCGTATACACACCGAACCAGACCCGACATGAAATTTTAAAAAAGAGATGGAAAAAGTATACAGCATTTGCTTCTTTTTTAAACACCATGGAGAAAAATTAATACAGGAGAAAAACCGTAATGATGAATTTTAATTGTAAATCAAAAAATGAACTACTGCGATATACCGGTGCGCTTGATCAGATTGCAGGCATAAAAAGATACACCTTTAACAGCGGAATGGAAAAGGGAATTGCTGCCATTGAAGTGCGCAATGGATCAGGGCTCAATTTCACCGTTCTTGAAAGTAAAAACATGGACATATATCAAATGGAGTATAAGGGAATTAACCTTGGCTTTTATTATAAAAACAGAATGGTTGCTCCTGAACGATTTGTGGCGGTTGAAAATGAGTTTTTAGCATATGCGGGCGGCGGTATGATGTATACCACCGGCTTGCAAAATTCCGGTCCGGCAAACACCGATGAAGGATTGTATCAACCGCTTCACGGACGAATTCACGCAATGAGTGCCGACAATATTTTTGCGGAAGCGGCTTATGACGAATCCGGAATATTCCGCATTAAAGTCGGCGGCAGAACAAGAGAAAGCCGCTTGTTTGGGCATAATCTGACGCTTGCACGAACTATATCAACAGAAATGGATTCAAACACTATCGAAATAAAAGATCTCATTGAAAATGAAACCTGCCGCGACACGTTCTTTTCATTGATGTACCATTTTAATTTCGGGTATCCTTTTTTAGACGAAGACACTGAAATTATCCTTCCTCCAAAAACTCAAACTGCAACAAGAACGGAAAGTTCAAAAAAATATTTTGCTGAGCGGTACCGCATGTCAAAGCCGATTGATAACTTTGAAGAGCATTTATATTACCATGATATTCCGGCTGATACAAACGGTATGTCTCATATACTGGTTGTCAACAAAAAGCTTACGCTTGCGGTGCATATTCAATTTAACAAAAATGTTCTGCCCTTTATGGGAGAGTGGAAATCAATGGGGTCGGGTGATTACGCACTCGGTATTTTGCCGGCAACCAATCTTTTACGCGGAAGGCAAGAGGAAAAAGCGGCGAGAACATTGACAAGCATTCCCGCATTTTCCTCCGTCGCAGCTCATCTACTGTTTACCGTTTTAGACTCCGATACCGAAATAGAAAAATTGGCAAAAACCATACAAGCAATGTTCTAATGTAGCGTTTTGTAATTAACTTCCGGTTATACAAATTGGAGCACTAACAATGAGGGAGTGCGGATTTAAGCATTCCTATGGTAAATTGCTCGCCGTTGCGCCGTGTCGAACTCTTTTTTATAAAATTTTTTACGTTTTGGGTAAGATGTATTAAAAAACGAATCGACTTATTAAAAAAACGTTATACTAAGAAGAGCCGGCAGAAAATTTTACGCTGCCTGTTTATCAGCTTTAAATATGCAGCAAATCATATCCTTCAAGGACGACAGTAATTTTTCCGTCTATCAGCTTTATAATGAGTCGGTAAAACGTTAGTAAAGCAGGTATCACAACCGTTATCGACATATAAACGCTTAACAGCAAGAGTCCGTTTCTTATACAAAAATCGCACTCTTTATTTTAGTCCGGAAGACGGCTTCGAATGCAAAACAGCGATAAAAGTTTTTATGGATTTTATGTATCCTTGTTCGGCTTAACTTGACAATGCAGGTAATTTAAAAAGGAGTTTTTATTTTACAGCGTTCTTTTTATATTCCGGTACAATTATAGGGTTTACTGAATCATCACTCCCATATCCGTAAATCTTTTGAAAGCAAAACAAGTTCTTCTTCGCTTAATTTTGCATCAACCCCGTTTCCTACAGCAACAATGTATTGCATAACGGAAAAAGAAACTTCGGGGCCATCAGCTATATCATTTGCATACCATCCGTTTGCATTTTTTATCTTGACAGGATGATTATTTATATTTTTAGATGTCCCTGTTTGCCGAAAAACTTTGAACATAGTGTGAGACTTTTCCGCATTATAATTATAATCCATATCGAAAAAGTCAATATATGTTGGCTTATTTTCAACGCTAAACAAACCTGACGCCTCCCAATGTCCGACAACCGATCGAGCCCAGTCGGCATTGTTCCTGTTTATTGCATAAGAGGGGTCTACCTGTGTTAAAGAAAAAAATAAAAATGCTCTCTGCTGGTTTGTATTTTTATTAGGCAAAACACACAACGTTTTTCGTACTTCAGGATATACCAACAGACTGCTGTTATTAAAACTATTGTTCAGAAGAGATTCAAATTCTTTCTCCGAAAAATCACTGCTTACAAATTCAACTAAAATATTTTTATCCTTGTTAATACCTATTAGACGGTATGTATCTTCCTTTTTAATGAGGCGGCAATCCAATGTTCCGCTTGGCGAATGTAACTCTAAAGATTTGCCTTTCGCATTTTCAGCAGTAAATGAATAAGCGCCTGCGGTACCCGCGTAAACGATAACGCTCATTCGCTTGTTAAATAAATCATCCAAATATTCAACGCAGGAGACAGCCTGCGTTTTTTCGTTGATATCTAAATCCGGTTTCGGCAAATCCGATCTAGCCGCTTCCAATTCCGCAGTCCTTGTACGGATCTCGTCAAAGTCAAAAATAAATAAACGTTCAATTTGAAAATTTTCATTTATTGGAAACTCACGAATACATTGTGCAACCGCAGGCGAAAATAAGTCGGGAATATTCGTGCTGCCGGAGCCGGCGGTTACTTCTTTTGCGGCAACAACAGTATTATACTGTACAATACTTTTCTTAATATTATTGTAATTAGAAACGCTTTTAGTTTTCACACCCGATTCGGTGAGCTGTTTTTGTAAATTGAGGGCTTGCTCTTTCGACGGAAAAGCTCCGGCATGCAGATCAAAAGAAAAATATTCAGTGTTATCATAGGTTTTTACAACATAGGCATCAACGCCTTGTGTTTTAAGCCGGCGCATTCCTGTTTGCGCGCGTTGCTCTTCTTTGTATCGGTTTACTAAAACGGAATACGGAGCTTTTATCGATAAAGGGATGTTCTCTATATTTTCAGTTAATATGGGGGATCGATTATGCGGCATGGAGCCTGCATACTGTTTATTGAAGTGCTCGCTTGCGGTACATATCCATAGGCCCTTAAACGAAAGTTTTTGAGCGTAAGAAGAATCGGCAAGCGTGTCCTTTTTCTGCCGAGCAGTTTGCCTTGTCTCAAACGGATCGGTTAAAAGCACGCGGTAAAAAACTTTTTCACCGATAACTTGTTTATCGATCTCAGCAGAAAGCCCATTATTTTTGAGCACTTTGACAAATCTTTTTGCATTTGCTTCTATTCTAAAGGAACTCAAGCAGACAAACCACGTTTCTGCAAAACATAAAACGGATGTTGTACATAACAATAAAACACAAAATAATTTTTTCATTTTAATCAACCTGTATTCATGCTATTGATTGAAGATAGTATACAATAAGGTTTGCTAAATTGAAAGTAGAAAAAACTATTTCGTTGTATTCATTGATTATATTTATTTTCATTTTCAAAATTATTTATTCGACAATCCGGATTCATAAGCATGTTGCGTTCTTTGAACTAAGTCTTGAAAAAAGATACTAAGATCCTCTAAGTCAAATTCTCTGTAATCCCATTCAATTTCAAATACATCATCGGGGTCGGCTGCTTCGTCTATTTCTTCAATCATCTCTCCGCCATACTCAGAATACAAATGAAGGGTTTTGCCGGTTTTATCAGTATGCTCCATCAGTTCTTCAAGCTGGCTGGGGAAGCTATTTTCAATAATGCCGTTCCCTGCACCGGCAGTAACACGCGGATAGAGCCGTCCTTTGTGCGGGTTCATTTCGGTTGCTGAGATGAGCTCAATACTGAATTCCCAGCCGGCACCGTAGTCATATGCCATCATCAATGTGTCGCCTACCGTAAGCTTTAGTTTTGACAACTTTGTTTTAACGGAGTCAATTAGCGGATCGGATGAAAATTGAAAATCATCTTCGGGCATAAACTCATAGCGATTATTGTTATGCCGAATACCGAAAAGATGGCTTCCGTCTCCGCCAAAAGCCGCAATTATTGAATAAGCCAATTTTGCCACACTTGACGCAGAAGTAATTTCAATATCACGCCAAATCTTATCTTCAAACTCAACTAATTGTACTTTAAACGTATAAACGTATGTCATATAAAATTTCTCCTTGAGCAACATGGACTCATGAGCTTATTATAAGCAAATAATCATAAAAAGCAATCAGCGAATAAGGAATGTTTAAAAGCGTTACTGTTTTGTAAATAGAAAATCAGGCATGGCTAAAACCTTAGCCCATGAGTTTCCGCAATTTTTGCTGTTCCTGCTCAAATTACGGCTGCGAATTTAAATGTTTTGTAATTACGGTTACATTCGAAAGTGTATCAACAATAAGGAACTGTAAATTTAAACATTCCTATGGTAAATTGCCCACCGTTGTCAAAACTCAGAACGGGCACGGACGCCCGTGGTTCCAAGCAGAAATGAGTTTGAAAACTACCACAGCTATATAAACAGGAGCTTTCAAACTCATAGGTTTCATTTTGCCACGGATGGCAAAATGAAACCGTTGTGTCGAACTCTTTTTATAAAATTTTTTACAGTTCGTATAAAATATATCAAAAAAAATGGTATACCGGTGTTTTTATCCTTCCATTTTGCAGCGGTTTATGAAGCTTGGGGAATAATCTCACCCTTGTGATTCAGGAACTCTTATATGTGTGCAAAGTGTTAGCCCCGAATGTAAAACAATCCCTCATCCCTTCAAAAATCTTCCATATTTTAGCGAATTTAGCCGGAAAATTTTCCACTTGAAAATTCTGCCTTAAATGGGTATATTTTTGTATGTAAAAACAAAGTTACATAACTTTGTGATGACGAGCGAGAGGTTATTATGGATACACTTTTGGATATACAAGGGCTTCAAATGTCGGTGAATGAGAAGCAGATTCTCAAAAACCTCAATTTGAATATAAAAAAAGGCGAAGTGCATGTGGTAATGGGGCCGAACGGGGCAGGAAAATCCACATTGGCTGCCGCTATTGTCGGCAATCCGAAATTTACAATCGATTCGGGCAAAATCTTCTTTGAAGGCGAACTTATAAACGAGGTGCCGGTACATGAGCGGGCGAGGAAGGGAATTTTCCTCTCTTTTCAAATCCCGGAAGAAATTCCCGGACTCAAAATAGAAGAGTTTCTGCGTGCATCAAAAGAAGCAGTATCGGGAAAAAAGATTTCGATATTTAAATTTCATTCCCTGCTCCTTGAAAAAATGAAAGACTTGCATATTAACGAAGAGTATGCAGGCCGCAGCTTGAACGTAGGTTTTTCAGGCGGCGAGAAAAAAAAGAATGAGATTTTGCAGCTTGCGATTCTTGAACCGAAGCTTGCAATCCTTGATGAAACGGATTCGGGACTTGATATTGATGCAACAAAAATTGTTTTTGAAGGAGTCTCGAAGATTCGCACCGATGATATGGGGATTTTAATTATCACACATCACAATAAGGTACTTGACTATATCAAGCCTGACTTTGTGCATATTCTAATAGACGGCACCATTGTTAAAACAGGCGATATGGCTTTAGTAGAATATATTGAAAAGCATGGCTATGCAAACATACAAGAGAATATATGAATAAAGAAAATACAAAAGTTACCAATGATTCCGTTGCAGCCAATGAAGCGGAAGATGAGGCTCTTTTTCAAACCAGAAAAAAAACCTATGTTTCCGATATTGACCGCGGAATATACGATATAAAAGATACCATCGATTATGCTTTTTCCACCGGCTTCGGCTTAAATGCCGACGTTGTAAAAAAAATATCAGAGCGCAAAAATGAGCCAAAATGGATGCTTGATTTGCGGCTGCAATCATTGCAGTATTTTATTGATACGCCGGTGCCGAATTGGGGCCCCGATATTTCAGACCTTAATATAGAAGAGATTATTCACTATATTGTCTCTGATTCAAAACCGATGGCGGATAACTGGGACGATGTGCCGGAGGATATTAAAAAAACTTTTGATCGGCTCGGCATTCCTGAGGCGGAGCGCACGTCGCTTGCGGGTGTTGGTGCGCAATATGATTCAGAGGTGGTGTATCACAGTTTAAAACAAGACCTTGAAAATCAGGGCGTGGTGTACCTCGATATGGACACAGCAGTGCATGAATACGAAGCAATTGTAAAAGAGCATTTTATGCAGTTGATTAAACCGAATGATCATAAGTTTGCCTCCCTGCACGGCGCTGTTTGGTCGGGCGGCTCTTTTGTTTATGTGCCGAAGGGGGTAAAGGTTGATTTGCCTTTGCAGTCATATTTCCGGTTGAATGCAAAACAGTCCGGACAGTTTGAGCACACACTCATTATTGTTGATGAAGGTGCATATCTTCATTTTATCGAAGGCTGCAGCGCACCGAAATATTATAAAAACGCCCTGCATGCGGGAGCGGTCGAACTCTATGTTAAAAAGGGCGCAACCCTGCGATACTCAACAATAGAAAACTGGTCACGCAATCTGTATAACCTAAATACCAAACGAGCCTTAGTTGAAGAAGACGGCGCTGTTGAATGGGTGTCGGGTTCTTTCGGCTCGCGGGTTACAATGCTTTACCCGATGAGCATTTTGAAAGGAGATCGTGCGCGCTCCGAGTTCACCGGCGTAACCTTTGCTTCAGCGGGACAGTGCCTTGACACCGGCACAAAAACTGTTCACTTAGGCAAGAACACCGTTTCGGAAATGCACTCTCGGTCAATTTCAAAAAACGGCGGTGAGGCAAATTATCGCGGGCTCTTATATATCGGCCCAAATGCGGACGGCGCAAAGGCAGTTGCCGAATGCGAATCGCTTATGCTTGATAACGAGTCCAGAACCGACACCATTCCTTTTATCGATGTGCATACCGATAATGTTGATATCGGGCACGAAGCAAAAATCGGAAGGATAAGCGACACGATGGTGTTTTATCTTATGCAGCGCGGGCTTGATGAGGCAACAGCGAAGTCTTTAATCATCAAAGGTTTTGTCGAGCCAATTTCAAAAGAGCTGCCCTTGGAATATGCGGTTGAATTAAACAATCTCATTACAATAGAACTTGAAGGCACAATCGGATAACCATTGTGCAGGAATAGATTATGAAAGCAAATAATTATTTTAAGCGTCTTGATTATACAAAAGAAGATATCGATTCGCGTCCTTTTTCAAACATGAGAGTGAAGGTGCAGAACGGCGAATGGCAGCCTGTAGAAGATTTTTTACAAACCGCACCCGCCGAGTATAGCAGAAAAGTTTTTGATTTTACCAAGTCGGAGCGGGAAAAATATTGCGGCTTGGGAAAGCTTTATACCGAAGAGGTAAAAACAAAACGGAATGCCGGCGTGCATATCCGCATTCCGAAAAACTCTGCGGCATCCGAAGTGTTTATTCATTTTTCATTTGATGATGAAAACTCTGTTTTGTTTGACCAAAGCTATATTGAAATTGAAGAAGGAGCTCGGGCAAAAATATTTTTCTATCTTGATTCTAAAACAATTCCGGAAACGGCAATTTTCAGGAACGGACTTATCACGGTGCGTGCGGGAAAAAATTCCGAGCTTGAGTTTATTAAGGTGCAAAACATTACGCCCACCGGTACGAACTTTGAAACTATGAAAATTGATGCGGGCGAAAAATCCGCAGTGCGGCTTTACGATATTCAACTTGGCGGAAAAACAGTCGGCGTGTCGAACTCAACATATATGAAAGAAGAGTGGGCGGATGTGCAGATTTATCCGTTATATTTTGCAGACAACGATCGCAGAATGGATTTAGAGCAAAACTTTATTATTAACGGACAAAATTCGCACGGGTTGATTGCAGCGCGCGGGGCGTTAAAGAATACGGCAAAAAAAATATTTCGAGGAAATATTTTTTTAAACAAAGGCTGCAGTCATTCAATCGCAAGGTTTTCGGACAACACTATCATGCTGAATAAAACCGCTGTCGGCACAAGCATTCCCACTATTTTTTGCGATGAAGATGATGTGGTTGGCGAACACGCTGCAAGCTTTGAAGCAATCGACGGAGACAAACTCTATTATTTAATGACGCGCGGTTTTGATGAGTTCAGTGCAAAAAAACTTATTATTGAAGCCGCCTTTAAACCGGTGTTTGCCATGATTGAAGATAATGATATTCGGCAAACATTGGTAGACGAATTCGATATTCATCTCGAAGAGATGAAGGCATAAGGTGTAGCTATGTATAAAAATGATTTTCCGTTATTAGCGCGGAACCCAAAGATTCACTATTTGGATTCTGCTGCAACATCTCAGCGTCCGCAGGTAGTGCTTGACGGACTGCAAAAATATTTTACCGACGCAAACGGTAATGCGGGCAGGGGTTCTCACTCATTGGCGATTGCCTCTTCTCTTTTAGTTGAAGAAACACGAAAAAAAGTTACGGAGTTTATCGGTGCGAAAAATCCCGATGATATTGTCTTTACAAAAAACTGCACCGAGTCTTTAAACATTCTTGCCTATTGTTATGCTTTGCCCTTTCTGCAAAAAGATGATGAGATTCTTATTCCCGTTTCAAATCATCATGCAAACTTGGTTACTTGGCAATATGCAGCGGAGAAAACCGGAGCTAAGCTCAGGTTTGTATATTTACAAAAAGACGGCAGCATCGACATGCAGGATTTTTCCGCTAAACTTAACGAGCGCACAAAAATTGTTGCTCTTTCGGCGGTTGTAAACGCAACCGGAGCAGTAAACCCCGTGCAAGAAGTTGTGCGCAAAGCTCATGACGTTGGTGCGATTGCAATAGTAGATTCCGCACAGGCGATTATGCACGCTCCGCAAAACGTAAGCGAGCTTGATTGCGACTTCATGGTATTTTCCGGACATAAGTTTTTTTCCGCTTTCGGCGTAGGCGTGTTGTACGGCAAGGCCGCACTCTTAAAAAAAATGCCGCCATTTTTATACGGCGGAGAAATGATTGAATACGTAAGCGAAGAAAAAAGTGAGTACAAAGAAGCCCCGCACAAATATGAGGGCGGAACATTGGATTCAGCTGCAATCGTTTCGTTAAAGTATGCGATTGAGTATATTCAAAAAATCGGATATCAAAATATTGCAGCTGTTATCGGCGAAGTATACCGCTATGCACTTTCGGAATTTAAAAAACTTGACTTTATCGAAACTTATCATATGCAAGAAAAAAACAATGCCGGCATTATTGCTTTTAATGTCAAAGATGTACACTCGCATGACACTGCATATATTTTAAATGAGTATGGGGTGATGGTGCGAAGCGGGCACCATTGCACGCAGCCGCTTATGAACTATCTTGGAATAAACTCATGCTGCAGAGCAAGCATCAGTATTTATAATACAAGGGAAGATATTGATGTTATGGTTGAAGCTTTAAAAAAAGTACAGCAGGTGTTTAATAGTTGAGTTCGGCGGGCAAAAACTTTTGTACGCAGCGGCGCAATTACTGTCGCGCATAAATTTTTATCGGAGAAAATATGGACATTGATACAATTTATCAACAAACGATTTTAGAGTATTCACGCAATAAAGAACACAAACATGAGCTTGAAGGACAAGTGAAAATTGAGCGCGGGCATAATCCAAGCTGCGGCGATGATCTTACACTTTTATTAAAAGAAGAGAACGGTATTATTCAAGAGGCGAGTTTTCTCGGAACAGGCTGCGCTATTTCTACCGCGTCAACCAATATGCTTATAGAACTGATTGAAGGCAAACCCGTAGAAGAAGCAAAGCAAAAAATAGCTATTTTTTTTAAAATGATGAACAAAGAACCGGTCGGCGAAGAAGAAAAAGACTTACTTGAAGATGCACAGATACTTGAATACTTTGCCTCAATGCCCGCACGCATAAAATGCGCAACCTTAAGCTGGCACAGTGCCGATGTGCTTTTGAATAAAGAAAAATAAATGCCGTAACCAATGTACGCAAACAAAAAACTAAAAAGCATTTTACTTTTTCTTTTTTTATTTGTCCTTTCTTCGTGTGCAACCCCGCCGCTTCTTAATCCGAAAATACCGACAAAAGAAGAATTAGCCATTGAACCGCAGTGGCAAAAAATTGAAGACGGTATTGAGCTTGCGGAAATCCGTATAAAAAACATGCCGCTTATTTTGCATGCGGTGCGGATAGATTTAACCAACCCGCATCTTTCGATCGTAACATCTGAAAAAAAACAATTCATCAAAAAAGAAAACGGCTATGACGGCAGCATGAAGGCTGAAACGGTTTTACGGTTTGCAAAAAGAAATAAAGCATCGGCGGCAATTAACGCCGCAATGTTTGAGTACGGCTCAATGCTTTTTGGCAGAACAAGAAAAATAATCGGAATACATATTTCCGAAGGAGAAGTTTTAAGTGCCCCGAATCCGCATTATGCCGCCTTGCTTTTTACAAACGATAAACAGGCACTTATAATTGATTCTCAAAAAGATATCCCAGAAAATATTGCCTTTGCGGTAAGCGGCATTTATACTATTTTGCGCAACGGAAAAATTCTTGATTCAAGCATTAAGGTTGGAGACAGCCGTACCGCCGTTGGAATCGCGAACAACGGAAAAACGCTTATCCTTTTATTAGTTGAAGCGGAGAATACAAAACGAAGTCAGGGTTTGGATTTTGAATCAACCGCACTGTTTTTAAAAAGATTCGGCGCGGAAGACGGCTTACACCTTGACGGCGGCGGCTCTTCAACTCTTGTGGTAAAAAAGAACGGCGCTTATAAAGTCATCGCCCCGACTATCGCCTTTTTGCCTTTACGAAGAGTCGCTTCCTGTTTAGGTTTTGTTATACATAAATGATGCGGAGTGTTTTCTGTAATTCATACCTGAAAACAATTTAATGCTACAAACACTGTACCTATTTTTCATCGAATCATTAACAGGCATCTTACCGGATTTACGCATTCCTATGGTAAGCTGCCCACCGTTGCGTCGTGTCGGATTCTTTTACAAAAAAAATTTTATGTCACATAAACGTAGAAACGGCAGCCCTTAAAAATGCGGGAAAGTTCTTTTGTGATTTTTCCGTTGACCAAAGCATGCGAATGCGTATAATGAAAAAGCTGCAGTTTTTAGTGGCTCAAAATTTAGTATTCATATCAAATATTGATTTATGAGTTTACGAGCAAATGGACGAGGTGATAATATGATTAGAAATTATATTACAGAAGATTTAAATTCATGGACAGGCAGAGTTGATTCGGTTGATGATTATGATTCATTTAGGTGGCATCAATGGATTCAAATTTTAGATTTGAACGATGAAAGCTTGCAGCCTTTTGACGGTACGGTAGGAATCGGCATAATCGGTTTTATGTGTGATTATGGAATTAATCTTAACAAAGGCAGAGTCGGTGCGGCAAACGGACCGAAAAGTATCAGACGACAATTGGCGAACCTGCCGTGTCAATTTGACAAAAAATTAAAACTCTTCGATTGCGGAAATGTGTTCATAGACGATCTGTCTTTGCGAGAAGCCCAAGACTCTCTTGCCGAAGCGGTAGACAAAATTCTTTCACTTAATTTATTTCCTATAGTTCTCGGCGGCGGACATGAAACAGCATTCGGGCATTATTTAGGGTTGTTTAAACATTTCAATGAGTGCGCGGAACAAAAACAAAAAATCGGAATAATAAATTTTGATGCTCACTTTGACACAAGGCCGTATAAAGAAACGGGAGCGTCAAGCGGTACCATGTTTCGGCAAATTCATGATTTAAACAAAGAAAACAATTTGCCGTTCGCATATATGGTGATGGGAATACAAAAGCACTCAAATACCAACAGTTTGTTTAAGTATGCAGATGAAGTGGGAATTCAATATGTGTTGGCAAAAGAAATTGTACACGGGGATTTGTACACACAAATAGAAAAGCTTGATGAGTTTTTAAAAGCGCAAGACAAAATATATGTTACCATTTGCGCCGATGTCTTTTCAACATCGTATGCGCCGGGGGTTTCCGCTCCGCAACCGCTCGGACTTGATCCGGAAAAACTTTTGGTGTTCTTAAAGCATATCTTTTCGTTTAAAAAAGTTGTAAGCTTTGACATTGCGGAAGTATCTCCGCGCTTTGATCAAGACAGCACAACAGCTTCCCTTGCCGCCGCTTTAATCTATACGGTAGTTATGGCGCTGGATAAATATCGGTGATATAAAACAAACCTTCAACGCTTATCATGCACTACGTAAGAGATGTAATTATTTCGTTGAATACAAAAAATTTATACACCAAAACTGCTGCAAAAAAAGATTCCTTTTAAAAGATTAATATACGGAGAAAAAGTTTTAAAATGAGGACACAAAAGGCATACGCTTTTTATTCATGCGTATGCCTTGTTTTCACATACTCGGGTTATTTTATCTCGCCTCTACTCAACGTGAATTTCTTTTCCTTTTTTTCAGTTTTTACTTTAATATCTGAAATCGGATTCCATTCCACTACAAATGTAATGGTCGGTGTAAATTCATAATAGAATTGTTTTTTTCCTGCAACAATTTTATCCTTTTTTTGCGGGCTTATCGCATAGGTAAATTTCATTGTCCAATCTTTTAAATAATGCGTTAATCCGACATTTAAAGATTTCAGTTTAAACCCCGAAGACTTCCGGGCATTTATATCCCAAAAATAAAAAGAAGCAAGTAAGTCTTTTAAAATATTTGTTTCGCCGGGTATTACCACCGGAAGATTTAAAAATCTTTGAAAGTAGCGGGCTATGCTGTCATTCCTGCTAGTAGAGCCAAAGGATAAATCCCAAAATTCATGTATTTTAAAAGTGACGGAAGGTGTAAAGGTAAAATAGCTGTCCGTAATTTTTTGTAAATGAATTTGCAACGAACTTGAAAAAGAAAGATCCACCGCAAGCCGATTTTTCCATGAATATATCTTAAACGGATTTGAAGAATTTGAATAATTAATTCCTATGGTATTCGGTAAAAACCTTTTATCTTTTGATTTTGACACCCATCCTTTTCGCGGGTCAAGCACATAACGCATATCTCTATTCATCGTATACGAAGCGGATAAACCCTTTCGAGCAAAAGAAATCAGATATCGTTCGCTGCTTTTTTCTTCTATATTGTATGAATATTCTTGCGTAAGTCCGATTGAGTACGGAAGCGAAAAGGTAAGTTTTGAAACAAAGGGATCCCAAAACCATTTTTTCTTTTCTTTTTCTTTCTCAAATAGTTTTGAGGAAAAAGAAAGCGATCCATAGGGAAATGTGAAGCTTGTTTCAGCGGAATATGCTTGTAAAAGCGGCGGCAAGTTAGCGGTAAAAGCCATCTTTTGGGTATATTCATTTAGAACAACCCCAACGGTAAGTCCTACCGTATGCGCAGTAATAAAGTCTTTATGCCATTTTAGTTTTTCAACCGTCCATTCGGGAGTATCTACCGTGCCGGTAAATTTATTTTTTATCAGTATCTCCGATAAATTCCAACTAATTGCTATCGGATTAAACATGGGAAAATCAGAAAAGGGTTTTATCGTAAGTGTGTTGGAATTTTTTAAACTGTAAACACTTGCCTCATAATTTGCTTTTTTTGACTTTGCTTCCGAAGCAGTATTTTTTACATAGTTATGCCCTTGTTGGTTGCCTGAAAATTCAAGGCTATTTGATAAACTGAGAAAGTCTTTGGCATACGATATTTTTGAACTGAGTCCGACCTTCCCTTTATACTGAAAGAATTTTGTTTTAAACTCTTTCCACTTAACATCCTCCGGTTTATGCCAGTTATCGGAATCAAAAATAGTTTCCTGCAAACCCGTAACATCACCCGTGTATGAAAGAGAAAAATCAACCGAACGATATTTACTTCTTAAATCGGATGATGAATTCTTAATCTTGAACGCCGGAATAAACACATCTAAAAAAAGAGGCTCTTCTTCGTTTGGCGTTTTTTCAGTTTCATGTTTGTTTTCCTCTACAGCATCTTTTGATTCTTCTTTTTCTTTGTCTTGTTCTTTTGCGGATTCCTGTTTTTGCTCTTCAATAAAAGGGTTTTTTATCCCTTCAGGAGCAAGTGAATCTGCAGGCTTTTTTTTGGATTTAAACATTTCATTATTTATCAGCGTACCGGATATTGAGCTGCGAATTTCAGGTCGCATCAATTGCTGATAAAAAAACTTTCGCTCGGGAGAGTTCAAAATTTCTTCCACTGAAAGATCTTTGTTTGATTTTGATCTAAAATCAACACGAAAAGAAGCACTGTCTATACCGAAAGAACTTATCCACGGAGAAATTTGTTTAATTGATGGACGGAGCGATGTTTTAAAAATCCATGAAAAAGAATCTTCAGAAGACGCGCCTTTAGCATCCGCAAGTTTATCTTTATTTAAAAGATATTTAAACCAATTCATATCTTCTTCACGATTAAAATAATCGGATTTGAAAAAAGGATCGGAAACCAAAGGAAAATCAATATCAAGGGTAAAAGGAGCCTTATTTAAATTAAAAGAAAATGTTGACTTATATCGAAAAGGCATTTTCTTACCGAAAAGATAAGATTTACTCATGTGAGATTCGCCTTTTCTATCATATATTGAGTACAAAGGCGTACTGCTCTGTTTATACAGCGTACGGGAAACACCAAAAAAAACAGAAAAGTTAATTTTTTTTACTGCAGAGCTTTTCGGTTCAAATTTGCCGTCAAGCCCCACAAGACCGCCAAGCCCCGAATAATAATCCGCAATAAGTTTTAAATAACTGGGATTTGTATTGCTTGCCGGCGTTTCGAGGTTTTTAAAAAAAAGACCTTCAAGTTTTTGCTCTTTTAAAGAATCGCTTAAAAGAAAGTTTGAAAAGGTTGATCCTTCTTCCTGTTTTGGCAGCGGTTTTCTGCCAATAATATAGGTGGTTGTCTGCACAAAAGCACCTTCACGATTTCTGAACCCGAATACCGGATGAGTAATCATCTCGTCGGCGGGGTAATAAAAAAACGGCAGATAAAAAATGGGAACCACTCCGATTGAAAAATAACCGTTGGCAAAGGCAAGCTCATTTCCGGGTAAAAGCCATATCCTGCTTGCCTTGATTGACCACAGCGGATATTCTTCGTCGCTAGTGCTTAGTATTCCGTTTTTAAAAGTTACCACACCGCTTGCATCACGCCCGACAACATTGGATTGAATAAAAAAAGGATTTTGTTTTTTTCGCACCGGCTCCTGTCGAATTGCACCGTCAAGAAAGACGCCGGTCATCTCTTTTATATTAAAAAGAAGTTTTTCTCCTTTAAAAGTTTGCCCCGATTTTTCTCCAATCTTGCGCTCATAAAATACGCCGCCAGATGCATGCAGCATATCCATTGATCTATTATAAATAATTTGGTCGGCGGTAATGGTAGAAGTGGAATCTCCGTCGGCAACTGAAATCGAAACATTGCCTGAAAATATGACAATTTCATCTTTGTCATCGTCAGCTGGCTGTTCGGTTTCCTCAGCCGTTTTAGCATCGGATTTTTTATCTTCTTTTACCGATGAGTCGGACTCTTCTTTTTCACTCTTAGAGGAAGGCTTTGCATCGCCTCCTACCGCCCCGGGATCTTCTTGCGGCGCCGAATCGGAATCCGATTTTTCATTTTCCGAGTCGGGCTTTTTTGCACCCGGCATTTTTACATACTGCATTTCCCGCGCGGAATTAATCGTAACAGTCCGCAAGGTTTCAGACTTTTCCGCAGCAAATACAAAAGTAGAAAGAAAAAAAAGAATACCGACACAACCGAGAAGCTTATTCATGTATGTTTCGCTCAAGCATTTCCTTTACATAAAATCCGGTATATGAATTTTTCACCGCCGCAAGCTCTTCGGGCGTTCCTTCGGCAATAATTTCACCGCCGTTTACTCCGCCTTCGGGGCCAAGATCAATAAGCTTATCTGCCTGTAAAATAACATCAAGATTATGCTCGATCATCACTACCGTATTTCCCTGCTCTACCAAACGCTGAATAACCGCCATCAATTGCTTTACATCGGCAAAATGTAAACCGGTGGTAGGCTCATCAAGAATGTACAAAGTTTTGCCGGTTGAACGCTTTGCAAGCTCATTTGCAAGCTTCACCCGCTGCGCCTCGCCGCCCGAAAGCGTTAAGGCCGACTGTCCCAGCTTAATATACCCCAAGCCAACCGAAAGCAGGGTTTCAAGCTTACGCGCAATATGCGGAATAGGCGCAAAAAAATCGGCGGCTTCTTCAACCGTAAGATTTAATACATCGGCAATATTTTTTCCTTTATACCGAATATCCAAGGTCTCTTTATTAAAACGCTTGCCCCGGCACACATCGCAGGTAATATACACATCGGGTAAAAAATTCATCTCGATGGTGATGGTGCCGTCCCCGCGGCAATGCTCACATCTGCCGCCCCGCACATTAAACGAAAACCTGCCCGGCTTATATCCGCGCATCTTAGAATCGGGCAAACTTGCAAAAAGGTCTCGAATGCCGGTAAACACACCCACATAGGTTGCGGGGTTTGAGCGCGGCGTTCTGCCGATCGGACTCTGATCTATGTTTATTACCTTATCAATATGCTCCAAACCCTCAATTTTTTTATACGCACCCTCGGGCAGGCTACTGCGCATCAAGCGATTGGAAACAGCCGGATACAAAATATCGGTTAGCAGGGTTGACTTCCCCGAACCGGAAACGCCTGTAATACAGGTAAAAGTACCGAGCGGTATGTCCACCGACACGTTTTTTAAATTATGCTCGGTTACACCGGAAAGCCGCAACACATGTCCGTTCCCCTTACGCCGCTCTTTCGGCACCTCCATTGTCAGCGTGCCGGCAAGATACTGCCCAGTAAGGCTTTCTTTTACCCGCATCACTTCAGCAGGCGTTCCCGCCGCAATAATCTTCCCGCCGTGCACACCGGCGCCCGGCCCCAAATCGACAATATAATCGGCGGTACGCAGCGTTTGCTCATCATGCTCCACAACCAAAACCGTATTACCGATATCGCGCAAATAAGTGAGCGTATTAATCAGCCGCTCATTATCCCGCTGATGTAAACCGATTGAAGGCTCATCAAGAATATACAACACGCCGATCAAACTTGAGCCGATCTGCGTTGCAAGCCGAATTCGCTGTGCCTCGCCGCCTGAAAGCGTTGCCGCCTTCCGCTCCAGCGTTAAATAATCAAGTCCCACATTCTGCATAAAATCAAGGCGGGAAGTGATCTCTTTTAAAATTTGCTGCGCAATTACCTGCTCGGTTTCGCTTATTTTTAGATTTTTAAAAAATTCAATAGAGTCCGACACGGAAAGAAGGGTAAGCTCATAGATATTCTTCCCGCCAACCGTAACCGCCAAGGCTTCGGGCTTTAAACGCCGCCCCTTGCATGCCTCACACTGAGAAACAGACATATACCGCTCATAACTTTCCCGCTGTGCATTGGAATACGCTTCATTATACTTCCGCTGCATTTCCGAAAACACGCCCAGCCACGGACGATTATAACTTGCCTTCCGCGAGCCGTCTTCCCGCTCATAGGTAAAATGAATAGGTTCCGAGCCGGTACCGTACATGATTACTGAAAGCGCTTTTTTGGAAAGCTTATTCACCGGCGTATCAAGAGAAAACCCATACTTTTCCGCCAATGCGGCAAAACGCGCATAATTCCACGCGGAATCGGGCTTGAAGGTTAAAAAAGCACCCTCATTAAAAGAAAGTGTTTTATCAGGTACAAGAAGATTAAAATCAAACGCCTGCTTTGCCCCGAGTCCGGTACATTCGGGACAGGCGCCAAAGGGATTATTAAACGAAAAAAGCCGCGGCTGCAGCTCAGGCATGGAAATACCGCAATCGGGACAGGCATTCTTTTGTGAAAAAAACACCTCATTCTGCAGAGAATCCTTTGATGCCTGCGTCAGCACAATAAGCGTGCCGCCGGAACTTTCAAGCGCCGTTTCCACCGACTCTGCAAGCCGCTTGCGCACATCTTTTGAAAGCTGAATACGATCAACAATCAACTCAATCGTATGCTTTTTTTGTTTATCAAGCTTTATTCCGTCCTCTAAATTGACGATAAGCCCGTCAATGCGCGCCCGCACAAACCCCGCCTTTTGTGCATCCTCAATAATTTTTTGATGCTCTCCTTTTTTGCCTTTAATAATCGGAGACAAAAGCTGAATGCGCGTCCCCTCGTTCCAAGTCATAATCGTGTCGATAATTTGGTCAACCGTTTGCTCCTGAATTTCCTTCCCGCAATTTGGACAATGCGCATGCCCGATTCGGGCATACAAAAGCCGATAATAATCGTATATTTCGGTAACCGTGCCGACCGTAGAGCGCGGATTACGGTGTGTTGTTTTTTGTTCAATAGAAATGGCGGGCGACAAACCGCCGATATAATCAACATCGGGCTTATCCATCCTGCCCAAAAACTGCCGCGCATACGCAGAAAGAGACTCAACATACCGGCGCTGCCCCTCGGCAAAAATAGTATCAAAGGCAAGCGAACTCTTCCCCGAACCAGACAGCCCTGAAATAACCACCAGCTTATCACGTGGAAGTTCCACATCAATATTTTGAAGATTATGCTCTCGTGCGCCCCTAATAACGAGCTTATTCACGCTTTTTAACTGAGAATCCTGCTTTTGCATAGGGCGGTATTATAAAAGGTTTTACAAGTTTATGCAATGCAAATTTTTTAAGGACATCGGCACACTTCTCTGCCGGTACCTTCCGCAAAAAAGGAAGCGGACTTTTTTCTTTAAAGCTTACCGAATAAAACATTCCTATGGTAAGTTTACTCACCGTTGCGCCGTGTCGAACTCCTTTTTATAAAATTGTCTTGATTTTTGTAAGGTGTATTAAAAACCGCTGTACTAGCGTTTTTTACCAAATAAGCGGAGGAGGGCGAGGAAGATGTTAATAAAGTCAAGATACAATTTAAGAGCACCGATAAGGGCTACTTTTCGGTAGGCATCGTCCTGCCGCGCATGTTGTGATATTTGCAAAATTTTTTGACTATCATAGGCGGTGAGCCCGGTGAATACGCCGACCGTGATAAAAGAAAGAAGCCAGTCAAATGATGATGAACGGAGGAACATATTAACGAGGGATGCAATAACAAGCCCGATTACGGCCATCATTAAATAACGCCCTGCAGAATTCAAATCGGTATTTGTTGTCATACCGTAGATGCTCATTACACTGAACATCAATGCCGTGGTGAGGAAGATCCGGGTAATAGAACCGCCGGTGTAGATAAAGAAAATAGCTGATAAGGTAATGCCGTTCAGTATGGAATAGCCGATAAAGGCAAGTGCAGCGGTTGTAAAACTTATTTTTCTGATACCGGCTGATAATCCGGCAACAAGTAAAACCTCTGCAATAATAAGACCAAAAAATACAAGCTTATTACCGAAAATAAATAATAAGGCAGCTTCACTGTTGATGACTAAAAAAGCAGAAAACCCGCTGATAGCCAAAGCTGCTACCATCCATCCATAAACTGCGGCTAAAAACCGCTGTGTAATTTTCTCATTGGCTTGCTGCAATGAAAGATCATGTAGCGTTGTCTCATTCATGACGTTAATATACAAGACAATGGTAGTGACTGTCAATTGTACATCTAAATAGGTAGTTCATTGAAAAATGTGTACGGAAAGCGTTGCGGTTTGAATAACAGTGGATGAAAGGAGCCGCATCCTCGTCTCCAGCTTGGAAGGTTTGGGTAATAGCCGTTATACGACATCCGCAAGGTTTAACAGTGGTATCGTAAAGGCCTCGAGGGGTCAGTACAAAGAGGAGTACTCTACGTTTGAAAAATTCGTCACGGCGTTATGCGGAATGAATCCCTGTACATTTTGACGTACGGCCTGCCGCCCTTGCGGTTGTTTTTTTCATGCGTAAGCCCTAGCATGAAAAGTCCGTTACCTTGACGTATGATATCGAAGTCCATATACTCAAGCCTATGGAAAAACTTTTGTTTGCTTTTACTGTTGCGCAACTCGTGCTTTTTGTTTTTGGGCTTATTTGTTTTGTTGTTTTATTCTTTGTTCCTGCGGGTTACGGTAAAATGATCGATAAAAAATGGGGTTATTCTTTTAATAATAAAGCGGCATGGTTTATTATGGAAGTACCGACACTGATTACAATGATTGTATTGATGTGTGTTTGGGCAACTCCTGAAAATTTCGTCAGAATAATAATAGGGCTTTTTTTTATTTTGCATTACACACAAAGAGTTTTAATCTTTCCATTTTTGCTTAAAGGGAAAAGTAAGATGCCTTTATCAATTGTATTAATGGGCGTAGTGTTTAATACGATAAATACATTTTTAATTGGTGCATGGTTATTTTACCTTTCGCCGAAAGATATGTATCAGGTTTCATGGCTTTATGACCCGCGCTTTATAATCGGTGCGCTGATTTTTCTTTTAGGCATGGCGATAAACATAGATTCCGATAAATATATTCGTTCCCTCAGAAAAGCCGGAGATACCGCGCATTATTTTCCGCATAAGAGAATGTATCGCTATGTATCAAGTGCAAACTATTTCGGCGAAATTTTAGAATGGTGCGGTTTTGCGCTTTTATCATGGAGCATGGTCGGTGTTTTATTTGCTTTTTGGACAGCCGCTAATTTAGTACCGCGTGCCTACGCTATTAATAAAAAATATAGAACGGAATTTCCTGCGGAATATGCAGCCCTTAAACCTAAATGCGTCTTTCCTTTTATTTTTTAAAAATACCATTCTAATTGTAATATAAATAATTTTACCTTACCGATACTCAGTCTTACCCATTATGAAAAAAAATGTTGTAAGCTTTTCAATAAGCGAATCCTTTTATAAAAATTCTTTTGCTGCCGATTGTAAAAGGAGATAGTTTGATTTAGCAGAATACATGAGCGAATAAAACTTTTAACACTATGATAAGTTTACTCACCCTTACTAAATTCCAAACGATGTTTTGCCTGATGCTCCAGCGTAAACAGGCAAAACTCAGAACGGGCACGGACGCCCGTGGTTCCAAACAGCAACGATGTTTTAAAGTAAAACTATTTACAAAGCTTTAAAACTCGTGGTTTAGTTTTTGACAAGGACGTCAAAAACTAAACCGTTGTGTCGGACTCTTTTTATAAAAAATAATACAAGCGCTTTGCGAGTTTTAATTTTACTATCGGCGTTTTATAATTTTTCGGTGATGCTTTTAAATGCTGCTGGAGTCGAACTCTTCAATGCGTTTTTGTTCTGTTCTGCACTTGTTTAAAAAGAGCGGTTTTTAAATTTTCTATGCCGAGTCCGGTTTTTACCGAGATTTCTACCGCTTCAGGATGCTGAGTTTTCAGCGCCATAATCTCTGTCGGATCAAAGGGGGCGTCCATTTTATTTATTGCAATAACAGTAGGTTTGTCGGCACAATTAAGCTCGTGTAAAACTTCCATCGTTACATTTAAGCATTCGCGCATCGCGGGATGAGAGGCATCACAGATTATCAGTAAAAAATCAGCGATGGCGGCTTCCTCTAATGTTGAGCGGAAAGCATCAATGAGCTGATGCGGTAGATTGCTGACAAAGCCTACCGTGTCGGTAAGTAGAAATTGCGCACTTCCAAGTTCATTTTCAAAATAGATTTTTCTTGTTTCGGCATCGAGGGTTGCAAAGAGTTTATCTTCGGTAAAAATTTCAGTACCGGAAAGTTTTTTTAAAAGCGAAGATTTACCGCTATTTGTGTATCCGACAATCGCACCGATTTTTTTGCTGCCGAAAATACGGTTTTTCCGTTGTACAGTTCGTTGCACGCGAACTTTCTCAACCTCATTTTTTAATCTTGTAATTTCAGTTCGCACCCGTCGTCTGTCCAGCTCAAGTTTTTTTTCACCGGCACCGCGCGAGCCTTTTACTCCTCCGCGTTGTTGCGCAAGTCCTGTCCAGCGGCGGGTCAAGCGAGGCATAGAATATTCAAGTCGAGCAAGCTGTGCTTGTAAAACCGCTTCACGGGTTTGCGCTCGGTCGGCAAAAATTTGGATAATAACTTCCCGGCGGTCAATCACACAAAGGTCTAAAGCTGCTTCAAGGTTTCGCTGAACGCGCGGGCTTAAATCGCTGTTAAAAATAATTACATCGGCATTTTCTTCGGATGCGGTTTCGGCGATTTTTTCAAGTTGCCCAGAGCCTACAAAGGTTGCGGGATTTCGAGTGTTTATATTAAAGCGTAAAGAAAAAACAGGATTTACAAAAATTGTTTCTGTAAGATTTTTTAATTCTTCCTCCTCGATAGCCTTCAAAGCGGCAAAACTTTTCACATTGTAATTGCCGATGATTTTTTCGGAATATACATCAGTAAAAATCAATAGAGCCTTTTTTTGTTCTTGTTTTAGTTCCTGTAAATTCAAACTCTGTTTAACCTCTTTAACATAGTATGATTTTTCAAAATCTATTTAATTAAAAATAAGTCCATGGATACAAGACGTCAAGCTATCGCTTTGTTTATTGTTTTTATTGTTGCATAATAGTGATAAATTTGCAATGTATAATCAGTGATTGTAAAAATCTATTATAACGTTTTTTTAATAAATCGATTCGTTTTTTAATGCATCTTACCAAAAACGTAAAAGTTTTATAAAAAAGAGCTCGACACGGCGCAACGGTGAGTAATTTACCATAGGAATGCTTAAATCCGCAGTCCTTTATTGTTGATACCCCGATTTTTATAACAGGAAGTTAATTACAAAACGCTACACTATGTTTTTTGTTTATATTTTTCAGTTTTATAAAGCTCTTGTATATTTTAGTCAGGGCTTGCGCATGAACAAGGGGCGCTGCCCCTTAGACCCCGGATTACAGTTGCTGCTGACGCAGGGCGTTTTTGGCTTATGCTTCGCATGCAGGGGCATTGCGGCACCCCTGCACCAGAGGAATATAAATTTCAGAACGGGCATAGACGCCCGTGGTTCCACGCAGACAGGCATAATTTTACCACGGACGGCAAAATTATGCCTGCGGTACATTGACATCGATCCTCAAATCATTTTATGCTGCGCTTACGATTTTCTAAAATAGACCAATCCTAAATTGTCAATAAAAAGTTGGTAGTCGGTGTCTTTTTCAAAGGTGCGGATGCGAATTGTTTCGATTTTTATATCTCCGAATAGCTGCATTCCCAAGGTAAAACTTCTGATTAAAAAGAAAAGGTCTTTCAGCGCTTTTTGCTGGCTTGACGACAGCAGATCGGTGTAAATGCCCGGCTCTCCTTTTATTTTGTAATACTTGAAGAGGCGAATGCCGCTGCCGTATCCGGCATCGGAGTATATTTTGTAGGGAAAAATAAGGAAGCCTTTTTTTGTCGGGAAACGGATGTATTCCATTTTTAATTCCCAGCCTTCCCATGAGCGTTCGTATATTCCGAGCGGTTTCCCGGCCGGAGTGGAAAAGGCAAAGCGCGCACTGAGAGTGTCGCCGCTTCTGCCGTAGGAAGTCATCACGCAGGGCAGAAAACTATTCACCAACGAATAGGATTCAAACTCTTTTTGTATCCGCGTCAGCATTACATCATAATAATGCAATGCGGCGAAGCTTGCTAAAAAAACAAAGCTTACCGCGGCGACAATAGTAATATTACGTTTTCTGTGTTGAAAAAAGAATTTGTTAAATCCCCTTCTCATAATTCCTCGATAGTTATTCCGTTTTATGTTCTTTTTGAAGAAGCGCAAAAAATGCTTCTTCGGTTATAATTGCGGTGCCAAGCTGCTGTGCCTTTTTATTTTTTGCGGAGCCCGATTCCGGCGTGTTTGTTACCAGATAACTTAAGCCCTTTGTAACCGATGATTTTACCGAACCGCCTTTTTCCTTTACCAGCTGCTCCGCTTCGGAGCGCTTTATTGCGGTAAGCTCTCCGGTAAAACAAAAACTCATGCCGTGCAGCGGAGCATTTTCGTCCGGTGCGGCGGGCGGTTTAATGGTGATAAAACCTTTTTCAATCAGTGCGGTCATTTCCGCTTTTAATGTTTGTAAGCCCCGCACCAAGTTTTGTGCCAGCACTTCGCCGAATTGATACACGGTTGAAAACTTTTGCTCATCCGCTTCAAACAGTTTATCCAGCGTATTAAACCCCGCCTGCGTCAGTTTTTCCACCATGGTAACTCCGATGCCGTCAATATCAAAGCCAGCAATAAAGGTTTCGAGGCTTATCTCTTTTTTTGCATGTAAAGCGCTGTGCACTTTTTTTGCGGAAATCTCGCCCATGCGTTCAATACTTGCAAGGTCTTCAACCGTAAGCGTGTACAAATCTACAATTGAATTCACTTTGTTTGAGTCAAACAAACGCTGAATTAAATTGATTCCGAAATCCCGTATGTCAAGAGTTGCAATCCATTTTTCAATCCGGTGATGAATGAGTTTTGGACATGCCGCATTTGGGCAAAAAAGGCGCGTGCCTTCATTCAGCAGAGAGCTGCCGCAGGTGCCGCAAACAGTGGGCATCGGAATCTCCGTGCACTCGTCCGTGTTTTCCACCAAGGTTTCTATCTTTGGAATAATCTCTCCGCGTTTTGTAATAACCACCTTGCTGCCGATTTTAAGATTCATGTCTGTAATCATATTCGGGTTTGCAAGGTTTGCCCGTTTTACGGTTGTGCCCGCAAGCCGCACCGGGTCGGTTATCGCAATCGGCGTATAAGTCGCCCCCGATTCGCTCCATTCAACTTCGCGCAGCGTGGTAATTGCTTCTTCCAAGCTGAACTTAAAGGCAATTTGCTTTTCGGGGCGCGGGCGGGAAACATCGTCAGGGTCAATAAGATTGTTTTTTATCACAAGCCCGTCAATATCATAGGGAAGAGATTCCCGTATGTCCATCACATGGGCGCGCCAATCGATAACTTCCTGAATGCTGTTGCACACCTGTATTTCTACCGTACTAAAACCGTTCCGCTTCAGCCATGCAAGTTTTTCAAGCTCGGTGGAAAAAGGCGCCGTTCCGGTAAAAGGCTTTTCAGGGCTGCCTTGCACCGCATCATAGCAGATCACCAAAAGATGCTCGCTGCCGCTGCCGTCCTTGCGCTTCATCAAACCGTTTGCGGCGTTTCGGCAATTTGCCTTGTCGGCATAAAACTTTTTATGGATTTCCTTTGTCATCAACACTTCGCCGCGGATACCGCCGCTAAAAGGCTGCGCCCCCGCAGGAGCGGACTCGCCCTGTAATTCACTGACGACGCCCTGCATTTTCCTGACATTCGCCGTGATATCATCGCCGATTTTTCCGTCACCGCGGGTAACCGCCCTTACAAACCTTCCCCGCTCATATTGCAGCTCAAGACTTGCGCCGTCCAATTTATACTGCACAAGAAACTGCGTAAAAGGCATTTTAAGCGCCCATGCGGTAAACGCTTCGGGATTCGCCGCCTTCTCCTGACTCCCCATCGGGATAATATGACTTGCCTTCGGAAAACCGTCACTTGACTCTTTCGGGACGGTAAAAAACAATTCATTCTCCGGCTCAAGAGCGCGCAGCTCGTCCCACAGCGCATCAAACTCCGAGTCCGGAATCTCTGCCTCTTTATTATAATACAAATCTTGATGATACCGGATAAGCTTTTCAAGCTCGACAGCCCGCGGATTTCGTTTCATGCAAACACTCTACCAAAAAAAACAAAAAAATAAAACAGGGTTCTGATAGCAAGATACAAAACACGATAGAAGTTTTTATGGACTGTATATATCTATAGTTCGATACAGCATTTTTTAATGCATGATATAAAAAGAGAGCGACACGGCACAAGGGCAAAGTTTTGAAAATTTACTATAACTTCGCTACGGTGGGTAATTTACCATAGTGAGTAATGCTGAATCCGCAAGCCGCCTGTTGTTTTCTTGACCAGCACAGCAGGAGGCTAATTACAGAACGCTACGCCGGACTAACGTGACAATTCAAAAACCATAAACTTTTTCCAAGTACTGCTGAACCAACAGGAAACTTTTTAACACAGATGCAAACTTCATACCCGCCACCTCAGCACTGCCACGGAGGGCAGTGGTTCCACGCAATAGCGATGTTTGCGCAGCAAACTCGTCGTTTAGCGGGGTACATGGACGGCAAACTTCAGAACCGCCACGGACGGCGGTGGTTCCACGCAAAAACGAGTTTGAAAACTACCACATTCGTACGATAGAAGTTTTCAAACTCGCAGGTTTCTGTTTGCCATGGACGGCAAACAGAAACCGAGCGTGAGGCATACGGAGGGCGGCGAAGCAATTTTTCAAAATTGCGAGCCGGATCATTTTGCGGCGGCAATTTCCGCCGCAAAATAGCCGAAGCGATAGCGAAGCCCGTAGTACGCCGACCCGAAGCGGAGCGGAGGGGAACGCCCAAATTCTTATACAAAACTGAAAGCGAGTTCATCACATAACCGAAGCTTTTTCAAAGTGCTTTTTGAGCATGGCTTTGCCGAGGTACATGCCGAGTACAGCGCCTGCAATAACCAAGAGGCTTGAAATGCAGAGCCGCTGCCAGGTAATGAGACCGATGACGCTTTCTATGTAGCCGGTTTTTACGCCGAGCCTGCGAATGTAGTCGAGGTAGTAATTGCGTGCAAGCAGCATGATTCCGAAGACGCCCAGATTGTAAACTAAGCCAAAGCAGGCAAAGCCCGCGGTGTGCAGCTTGTAGTTTTTATATTTGCCGACAGCAGATACAATCTCAGCGACAATTCCGCCCGCCAATAATCCGAGTGCGATAAACCACGGAGTTCCGCCTAAAAAGGTCAACGCAGTCATGATTGCACACTGCAATAAAACAGCGAAGGGTTTTTGAATTTTTACCCGTAAGTATGCCCAGACAACTCCGCATGGGATGAGCGAGATTGCGGGCACGTAGGGATAAACCCACGGAATAAGGGCGACGAGCGAGACTAGTCTAAACAGTACGTAATTTAGTACCGAAAAAACAGCAATTGTGATAAGGTCTTTGCCTTTCAATTTTTTATCATCCATTTCTTGGACATCCTAAAAAACATTGTTTTGTATTTCTGCCTGAGAGCCGGCTGTCAGGGAAATATCTTTGCGGATTTTACCGCCGTCAATTATCAGTGCGCGGGTGCATGCGGAAAGAAAAAACTCGTAATCATGTGTAATGATAAAAATTATTTTCCCGGCTTCCCGCAGCCGCGTAATAAGCTGCGCAATGCGCTGCATATTCGTATAATCAAGTCTGCTGGTGGGCTCATCGAATATCAGGATCTTTGCATTGCGGATGAGTGCGGAAGCAATTGCCACACGCTGCTTTTGTCCGCCTGAAAGACTCATCGGGTGGCGTTCCTTGTACGGCACAAGATTCAAGTTCTGCATAATTTCATGCACGGCACTTTCGGCCGGAGCGTTTTTTTTATGCAGCGAAAGCCCGAGTTCTTTTTCCACACTGTCGGTAAATAATTGATAGCCCGGCTCCTGCATTACAAGATAAAAAAGCTCCGCACGTTTGGGATAAGAAATTTTTCTTCCATATAGAGTAATACTGCCGCAGTCTTCTTTGTGCAGTCCGCAAAGCACGCACGCAAGAGTTGTTTTACCCTGACCGTTTTTACCGACTATGCCGATAACCTCGCCCGCCGATGCGGAAAAAGAAAGACCTTCCAGCACCTGCTTTCCGCGTAAATAGGATGCACAGAGATTCGATATGTGCAATTCCGGCTCTTTGCACGCACATAGCGGAGCGGCAGGACTAAGGCGTTCATAAGAAAGAGAGCGAAGCCCAAGCCGGATTCTTTTTTCATCTGAAATATTTTTAAACGATTCCGCCGTCCACTCGTTTTCGATTGTACCGTCTTTCATGTATACAATGCGGTCGTAGATACCCGAAAGATAGTGTATTCTATGTTCGGCAATTAAAATGGTTTTCCCTTCCGTTTTTATTTTTTGTAGAAGTCGAGAAAGTTCCTTGCAACTCGTCGCATCAAGATTTGCGGAAGGCTCATCAAAAACAAAAATTTCCGGATTTAGTGCGTATGCGGATGCAATGGCGATAAGCTGTTTTTCTCCGCCCGAAAGACCGAATATGTTTTTATGCAAAAGATGCGCAATGCCGAGTGCAGAAACTGTTTGCAAAATGCGTTCCCTTATTTCCTCCGGCGGAACCCCGATGTTTTCGCAGGCAAAAGCTATTTCATCCGTTGTATCCAAATTGAAAAATTGATTTCTCGGATTTTGAAAAACTGAAGCGGCGATGCGGGCAATGGTATCCATCTGCATATCCCGTGTGTTTTTTCCGCTCAGAAAAACGTCTCCCTCAAAGACGCCTTCATAAAAATGAGGAATTAAGCCGTTTGCCATACGCATAAGGCTTGTCTTTCCGCAGCCGCTTTCGCCGCATACGAGCACGCACTCGCCCTGCTCTATTTGTAAATTGACATTGCGTATTCCATACCCGCCATTTTTTGTGTAGCGGTAAAAAGCATTTTGTATTCTCATCATATAAAAATCCTAAAACCCCCGAGCAGAGAAAAAAGAGCGAGCAGGGAGAACAGGGATAGAACCGCATAATCGCCGAATGTAAAGGAGAGCTCATAAAGCGATGTTCGCTTTCCGTTTCGTTCAATACCCCGCGTCATTGCAGCGGCGGAAAGTTCATCCGCAATAATTGCGCAGCGCAGCATGAGCGGTATTAAAAGATATTCGGAGAGTGCAAGCAGATGCAGTAAAATATTTTTTGCATTCAGCCTGATGCCGCGCAATTTCATTGCATCTTTTACACAGCGGTATTCTTCTCCAAGTGTAGGAAAAAACCGAAGCGTAATTGCCAAAGTGATAACAAGGCTTTTCGGTATGCGGATTTTTTGCAAAGCAGCTATCAGTTCATTTACCTTTGTGGTCGCAACAAGTCCCGATGCAAAAAAAACTGCGGGCATAAGTTTACGAAAAAGAATGGCAAGCATCGAAAACATTGACGCAATATAATCGGGTAAAAATCCGCAAAGATGTAAAATGCCCAACAAGCCCGCATACAAAAAAAGACCGCGCAGCGCTTTGCGGTATGTACCGAGAGCGCAAAGCGTCAGGGCAATCATTGCAACACAAAAAACCTCCGTGCCGAAATCCTTTGCCGCAAATACGGTTATGTTAATTAAAATAAGAATGAGCAATTTTGAGCGCGGGTCTAACAAAAGCTTCGGCACAGGAGTAGGCCTTGCAAGCGGTGCCCTTATCGCGCTCATTTTATTTTGCAATTTCATACTTTCTCCTTTTATTTGTTAGCTAGCACCAACTTAAAAAGTTTAAAATAACCGTCCGTGTTTTTACGGACGGCACACGTATAATTCCTGTTACAGCACTCTTATGATTCCTGTTTTAGAATCTGCTGCCACCCACCGCTGAAAAATCCTGAAATTGTTTTGACGTATCCGAGAACAAGTTTTTTCGGTACGTCATGTAAAACCATTTCAAAAAGAACCGAATATTGTCCGCATATAATGATGCGCAATTCCTGCCGGGATAATTTGCGGATTTTATAACCGCTGCGCCGTACTGCAGCTAAATACTGGGCGGTCATCTCAACTTCGGTTTGCACAAGCCTGTCAACAAAGTCTGCATATGCGGTTTGCTCCGACGCGGAAAGCAATAACTTAAAGCTGTCGAAATGCTCATACACATAACCCAAAAACAATTCAGCAATTTGCGAGGTAATTTCCGTCATTGCCGCAATACCGCCTGCCTTAAGCGACTGCAAATAATGAGCGGCTTGCTCCTCCGTTATCTCTAAGAATTCCGTATACACCGGTTCAACAATGCTTTTAAACAATGCTTCCTTATCCGCAAAATGCCGATACAGGGCACCTGTGGTAAGCCCCGCCTCTTTCGCAATAGTGCGCAGCGATGCGTTTGCAAAACCTTTTTCGAGAAATTCTTTTTTTGCACTTGCAAGAATCGCTTTTACCGTCTCAGTTGAATCAACCGGCACAGTAGCCTCCATTCGTATGATAACACCGTTATCATACGAATTTATTGAAAAATGTCAAGAAGCGCGGGATATAAATATTTGGGAACCTCTAAAAATATCAATTTTTAGAGGTTCCCTTAAATTTTTTGCGATGTTTCTCTGTAAGTCATGATAATACCAAGACTTACAGAGAAACTCGTCGGGCATCTCTAAAAACTAAGCGAGTTTTTAGAGATGCCCATTTGTATCTTAGCGTAAAAGTAAACTCTTTAATTAAATTTATAAAAATTGGCTTTGTAGTTTATTAAAATTTCCTATACCTACAATGAGACTGGATTAGAATTTATAATCAATAAATATATTTAGGAGGGGGAAGTCTCCCCCTCGCCTCCATAAAAGTTCGCTGCTGCTGTTTTTTCGGAGCAAGGATTATCCGCTCATCGCTCCTAATCTTGCTGCTGCTTTACACGAGCAGCGAACTTGTTATTCCGGCTACCCCCTCTGACAGCGTTTTTAAATAAATAAATTAATTCCGGATTTTTGCGCATCGCCTAGATAGGTTGCGACGCCTCCGATTTCAACACCTTCTAAAAGCTCTTCTTTTTTTATTCCCATTACATCCATTGACATGGAGCAGGCGATAAGCTTAACACCCAAGTTGCGTGCGCTTTGCATGAGTGTCGGAAGGTCATCAACATTTTTTTCTTTCATTATTTTTTTCATCATGGCAGAACCCATGCCGGCCATATTCATTTTTGATAAACCGAGTTTTGTTATGTCAGCAGGAAGCATAATATCAAACATTTTTTCCATTGCATTTTTTTGTGCATGGGCTCTTCGCTTTACAGCGGACAAACCCCAGAATGTAAAAAACATAGTAACCTTTTTTCCCATACTCGCAGCATCGTTTGCAATAATAAACGCCGCCATTGTTTTATCAAGGTCTCCGCTAAAAACAATAATTGTTGCGCTGTTGTGATTTTCAAAAACTTTCGTTTCGAGTGTTTGCTCTGTTTTGCCCTTCATAATTTGCGCAGTATAAACGCCGCTATCCTCATGCACACCGATTAAGGTATTTCCGGTTGTGCTGCACCATGAGTTTATATCTTTGGTAAACCCGATATCGGTTACTTTAACTTCAAGCACATCACCGTCTGCAAGTTCGTTCATTGCAGTGTATACCCTTGTGATGGGACCGGGACATTGCAAACCGCAAGCGTTGATTTCTACTTTTGCTGTAACATTTTTCTGAATCATTTTTTCCTCCTGATTGTGTGCACTTAACGGGCAACCGCAAATAGCGGCGGTATTTTTAAGTTTATAGTTTGCAATAGCGTATGTTTTATATCCTCCTGAAAGCACAACGGAATCGATGCCCTTTTGTCTTAATATGCAATGCGCATTATATGCACGCAGAGACACCCTGCAATACAAAACAATTTTTTTACCTTGCAGAGTGTTGATATTATCTCTGATTGTGCCAAGCGGAATATTTACAGAACCGTCAATATGCCCAATGGCGAATTCGGCTGCTTCGCTTACATCGACAAGCATGTATCCGTCTTTTTTATATTGCTCAATTTCATTGCATTGAATAAAAGAAACTTTTTTGTTTAATGCATTTTCAGAAACATAGCCTACAAAATTGATTGCGGTTTTTGCTGCATTAAACGGTGGCGCATATGCAAGCTGCAAATCTTTTAATTGTGTAATTGAAAGCCCTGCATATATTGCCGTAGCTATTGTGTCAATGAATTTATCGGCACCGTCTTTTGCAACGCATTGAGCACCTAAAATTTTTCCTTCAGTAGAATACAACACTTTGACATGCATCGGGTAAGAGCCGGGATAATAGGCGGCGTGATTTACCGGGTGTAAATGGATAACCTGATACTCGCCTTTGATTGTTTTTTCATTTAAACCGATACTTGCCGCTTGCAAGTCAAATACTTTGGCAATGCTTGTTCCTAAGGAGCCCTTGTATTCCGCTTGCATACCGTTTAATAGATCGGCAATCATTCTGCCCTGATAATTTGCATAGCCCGCAAGTGCTATTTGTACTTTTTCACCTGAAACAAAATGATTAACCTCTGCGGCGTCCCCCAGGGCATAAATGTACTCATCGGATGTTTGCATTTGGCTATTTACAACAATGCCGCCCCTTGCACCTATAGCAAGCCCCGCATCCTTAGCCAAAGTATTTTCAGGTTTTACGCCAATCGCAAGGATTGTAATATCAGAATGAACTGTACTGCCGTCGGATAATTCAATGGCGGCGCCCTTATCCTTAAATTTTTTTACGCCGTTATTTAAAATGAGCCTTACGCCCTTATCTTCCAAATGCATATGCAGTTCTTGCGCCATTTCAAAATCAAGCGGCGCCATAACCTGTTTATCCATTTCGATAAGCGTTGTTTTAAGTCCTGCTCTTTTGAGATTTTCCGCCATTTCAAGCCCGATAAAACCGCCGCCGATAACGGTTGCTTCTTGCGCATTATTATTTTTAATATAGCTTTTAATCGCATCAGTGTCCGGCACAGTTCTAAGCGTAAATACATTTTTCGCTTCGCTAATGCCTTCAATGGGCGGCTTAACGGGACTTGCACCCGGCGAAAGAATTAAATAATCGTAATCAGACTTCCCATCAGTTCCGTCTTTTGAAGAAAATTCAATAGATTTATTTTTACGGTCAATCTTTGTTACTTCCGTATTGTTGTAAACCTTCATATTGAATTTCTTTTCCATTTGTTCAACGCTTTGCAAAAGCAGAGCATCCCGCTCGGCAATTTCTCCGCCAATGTAATACGGAAGCCCGCAGTTTGCAAAAGAAACATACTCGCCTTTTTCAAACAAAACAATTTCAGCATCTTCGTTTAATCTTCGCATACGCGCGGCAAATGACGCGCCGCCTGCAACTCCGCCGACAATAAGTATTTTCATTTTTCCTCCAAAATATTTTGGATAAGTTTTTTTATTTTCTTATCCGTAATTGAATAGTAAATATTAACGCCTTCGCGCCTCCCCTTAATAAGCCCCTTATCTTTTAAAATACCTACATGTTGAGATATTGTAGACTGCGGAATATCAAGACAATGCTGCATATCCGACACTTGCACTTCCCCTCTTAAGCTCAAACCTCGTAAAATACAAAGCCTCACAGGATGAGCAATTGCTTTTAAAAGCTCTGCTTTTTCTTCCAACAAATTAAAATCAGCAGATAAAAAATTTTCCATAAGTTTTACGCCTTTATTATATCTATATATCGCAATATAGCGATATATAGATATATTGTCAATAGGATAATACGCGTATTGATAAGCTTGTAATATAAAAGTTATTTATTTATAATAGAAGAATGATAAACATAATTGTTGAAAAAAGCGATATTACAAAAAAAGAAGTTGATGTGATTGTGAATGCGGCAAACTCAAGCTTGCTCGGAGGCGGCGGAGTGGACGGCGCAATTCACCGTGCAGGCGGGCCGAAAATTTTAGAAGAATGCAAAAAAATTGTTGCAGCGCAGGGTGAGTGTAAAACCGGACATGTCGTGTACACAAGTGCGGGAAACTTACCGGCAAAGTATGTGTTTCATACGGTAGGTCCTATTTGGCATGGCGGCACAAAAAACGAAGCAAACTTACTGAGAGATTGTTACCTTAACTCAATCCGCCTTGCTTCAGAGCTTAATTGCAAAACAATTGCCTTTCCGAATATCAGCACCGGAGTGTACGGCTATCCAAAAGAAGCGGCTGCAAAACTTGTTTTTGAAACTATACAAAGTGCAATACGCGGCAAAACGGATGAAACTATTCATATCGAAAAAATCAATACAATTTTTTTTGTAACATTCGATGATGAAAATTACGAGATTTATAATCGCATTTTTAAGGAACTGCTATAAGCCGTGCCTGCAAACTAAAAGTATTGCTTATAATCTAAGAGCCGAGCCCAACTTCAGGTTAAATATATTTCCAAAACCGGCGCAGCTTTCGGCATTATCGGTCGGCGGGTGTAATACAGCCCCTGAAAAGCCCTACGACTCATAAACATCCGTGCCGGTAAGTGTTTTACTAATCGCGACAGTAACAAAACGGCTTATAGATGCAGCATCACTATGGTAAATTGCTCACCGTTGTCAAACTCAGAACAAATTCAAACGATGTTTAAAAGCATCAATACAAAATTATAAAATTGAAGCTTTTAAACTCGCAGCCGATGTAAACAGGAATAGCAAACATTACATTCAGAACGGGCACGGATGTCCGTGGTTCCAAGCAGCAGCGATGTTTTAAAGCAAAACAGCTTACAAAGCTTTTAAACTCGCTAGGTTATCAAAAAACGGTATATTACCATTGAGCCAAATCTGCCGTTTCTGAAAGCAGCGGTAACCTCTGTTAATTTGCTTGCATCAATTTTAAACATTACAACATACTTAATGGTGTTATTGAAAAGCTTGATGCAAGATTAACCGATGAAACTTGGAAGCATTATGTGTACTCAAACGAAGCTAAAAATTATGAATACTTAAAACCCGAATGGTCGCGCAATATTTCTTTGACGGAAGAAAGATGACTCTATAAAAAATCAGGCACAACGGCAGTCTGAAAAATATTGTTTATGGTATTGGTTTTCAAAAAAAATTGCTATATATTACCTATTATATAGAAAATATCTTCGGAGGGATATAAAATGAAAACAGAAAATAAAAAGAGAATACTTGAGTGCGTTCTTACAGCTGCGCTTATGACGGGAATTGTTCTTGCAGGTTTTTCCGCATGTAAAAAAAAGGAGCCCGTTCCGACGAAAGATGTCAAAACAACTGAAAAAAGCGAAAGCCAAACCGCATCAATTGAACAGCGTTTTGATGAGCAGCTTTCTAAAAAGATGCCCGAATTGGCTACTGTATTTGAAAAGGTAAAGGTTGATGCGAGTGCTCACAAAAAGTATTTAAGCGAGCCTCTTGTTTTTTCTGAATTACCGAAAACGGATATCCCCGAAGGAATGGGCTCTACCGTTGTAGGTAGCAAGCTTTGTCTATTTTATCCTAATGCAAAGCTTAGCACTCACGCTGACCTTAAAAATTTGCCGGAAGGTATTTCCATTCCGTTTGGAACTGTTTTGGTTATTGACCAAGACGTAGTTGGCGATACAGATGAAGAGGGGGAATACGAAGGGCTTTTTAAATTTCAGGATCAGCTCAATTATTTTTATAAAGCAGAATGGAACGGAGAAAAGGGGCTTGTCTTCGGTGCGGATTTAGTCGGTGTGCGAAATGAACCTTATGTCAATCAAATGATATCCCTTTTGTATGCAAACAAGGGGCACTTTGATACATTTTATCCGATGAACGGATATACATTGCTGTCACAAGAAAAAAGGGATGCGCTTACAAAAAATAAACTCGCATTTCAAAATCTAAACAACCGAGAAATAAATTATTATAGCAACTTTGATGATATGATAGCCATGTACACAACACATCTGCCATCGGATGAGGATATATACATAAATACTCCTATTTTTATTACAACAGATTTAATTGCTCATGCGCGTCATCTTGTTTTTGATAGGGCATTGCAAACAGCGGAAGAAGATTTTTTTGTTCCCGAGTTGTACAAACTTGTTGATTCATTTTTAAAAGAGCTTGATAAGGTAAATACTTCCGGCGGGCTTACCGCACAAAAAGAAACCTTGGAAAAAGCAAAACAATATTTTTTTAACCGCAAAAGCTTTGATAGAGCTTGCCCCTAAAAAAACGGAAGCTGAAGATGAATCAGGGCGTTCTTATACTAAATATGTAGATCCGAATAAAGCGGGGGTATTAGCAAAATATCCTAAAGCTGTTCAAGATGAAATTAAGCTCATGGAAGCAGCCCAAGGGCAGGCTCCCTCTTCGGTTTTTACATTTGCAGATTCTTCTGCGGCCGAAGAAGATTATTCTCAATATACGGTACGGGGGCATTATACAAAAAACGGCATCTTGGCTACTTATTTTAAGGTTATGATGTGGTTCGGCAGAGCCCATTTTTTAATTGCGGATAATGCTGCAAAGGTTTTACCTGTAGGCGAAAAAACCGCTTCTGATGCCATTGCTCTTACGGCTAATATGCAGCCTATCGCGCTTTTAATTACCGAAGTCATTAATAAAAATCCAAGTCTTTATACACAGTGGCAAAATATTTTTGATCCGATAACAGCCTTGATTGGTCTTTCCGATGATCTTTCGTTTTATGAAGTGCTGCCGATTTGGAAAGAATTTAATGTCAATGATTTTGGTGCATGGTCTTCCGATAAAAAGAACTTGCACGATTTTATGAAAAAAGCTCATGAAAAATGTGCGCCGCCTGCAATTGCGGGTTTATCCGTATTATATGCGGCAGCGGAAGAAGACAGCGAAGGCAATAACAAGCAGCCCATGGGTTGGCGTCTTTTCGGTCAACGCTTTACTTATGATTCATTTATTCATCATTTGGTAAGTTCTCCGCGATTATATGGCAGACAAATGGTTTCCGGTATGGACATTATGAAGGCTTTCGGCTCAAAGGCTGCTGATGGTTTTTTGGCGGAAGACTATAAGAGATTTCCTGCTATGCAGCCTATTCTAAATAGCCTCGCTGAGGAAATCAGTGCAGACCCCGGACGTGCCTTCGGAAAAACTTATTACGGTAGTGTATTAAACGAAATTGCAACTCAGGCGCGCTTTGAGCAGGGCAGCGGTTTTTATTTTACCGAAAGTCCTGCATGGACGGTGAAAGCTTTAAACTCCGCACATGGCAGTTGGGCGGAATTGCGGCACGATACAATCCTTTATGTAAAGCAAAGTTATGCCAAAATGGGAGGAGGCGCCTACGAGCCGACATTCAGAACGGAACCCATCCCGAAAATGATACACTATATTGAGCCGAACCTTGCATTCTGGAAAAATGCGGTCAACTCAACAAAACTGCTTACAGCTCTTTTTAAACACTTTAACATGATTCAAGAATACGATCTTCAAAAACTTCAAGAACTCACCGACCTATGTGTTAAGGCAAGTGAAATTGTAGAGCTGGAAATAAAAGACAAGCCTGTTTCTGCGGAAGATAACATTTGGATATCAACTATCCCAAGGAAATTATCGCATGTTATTTTAGTCGGTATTGATTCTGCCGGTGATGGTGCATATTTTGACAACGATGATATGGTGAAGATGGCACTTGTTGCCGACGTATTTACAAATGCGGAAACCAACACCGTCCTTGAAACCGCAGTCGGTACACCCTATCGAATTTATGTTCCGCTAAATGACGGGCAGGGCGGCAAACGAATTGCAGTAGGTTACTGTTTTAATTACTATGAATTCCCACATCCTATCAGCGACAGGTTAACCGATGAAAAGTGGAAGGAGCGTGTGTATGCGGATCCGGCTGAAAACCTTGAAGACTTGAAACCCGAATGGTCAAGGGGCACTGCCCTTCCAGCAGAAGGAAGTTTTTGATAAACATCTTAGTGCAGAATATGGGAATGCCATTTTTAAAAAAACTGCGAAGAGGAAAGCTTTTTATTTTGGTTTTGTTGTGCGGCTTTTTTTTAGTTGCGTGCAGCCGAAACTCTGAAAAAGCAAAAAGCTTAAATGCTGCAAACACTGAAAATGCCGGGGCTACTTCCCCTGATAAAGAAAAGGCTCTTCCCGTTTTTTCTACTTGGGAATCTATAAAGATGGACGTTCCGAATATTTTGCCTTGCAAACAGGAAGATCAGCTTCCCGAAGGTGCTGTCCCTTGGGGCGGCACTGTAAGCCATCACTTACTCACAGGGAAGCTTATCGACGATTGGTTTATTGAGCTTGTAAAAAGGCGAAAGATAGATATATTCTATATATTAAGCCCCTCTCATCACGGGATTTCGCTTTATAACTATGCGCTCACAATGGGAAGTTGGGGAACAAATGGCGGCTTAGTAGAAACATTTATTCCCGATGCGAAAGCTCTTGCAAAAAAACTTGATGTGCCCTTTGACGACCAAGTTTTTACAATTGAGCACGGCGTTTTCACCTTAATGTCGTACATTAAAAAATATTTTCCTAATGCAAAGGTTGTTGCAATTGCAAATCTTTGCGACTATATAAATATATACACGGTACAAAAATTGGCAGATGCGTTTATGCCTTTTTTTGATGTAAATAAATCAACTGAAAAAGAAAATAAGTTTTTGCTTGTTTCAACAGATTTTTCTCATCATCACAATCTTGAAAAAACGCTTTCCAACGATGCAAAAAGCAGAAAGTTTTTAAAAGAGCGCGATCCCGCTCGCTGGGAATTAGTTGCCTGCGATAATCGCCCCGCTTGCTATATTCTTTCAAGGCTTTTTACTGAGAACACGCGCTGCACAATTCAATATCACACAAACGCTCTTTATCTTGAACCGAAAGAGGTGGATCCGGAAGATATAACAAGTTATTTTTTTACGTTTTTTTGGGAAGAGTAATCAACCATGCGCCGGAATCAATCGAACTTATCCGTAAATATACAAACAGGTATTTAAGTTTCCGCCTTTTAACTCTTTTTTCTTAAGAGGAAAACCCGCCTTTGCAAAAATAGATTCAAACTCGGGTTTGTCGGTGATAAAACCTAATTTCCAGCCGGTAAAGGCTTCTGGAAGTTTTGTCATTGCCTGATATAAAAGGAGTGCTTCTTCTTTGTTATCAAGCCGCTCACCGTACGGCGGATTTGAAAGCAAAATTCCTTCAGGGTAAGGTGCGGCAAGATCGGAAAAATCCGCCTGCACAAACTCGGGACGGGGAATTTTCGAATCATCCCCGACGGATTGCAAAGCACGCCCCGCAATCATACAGGCTCGCTCGGCGTTTTTTTGTGCAAGACTCACCATCGAAGCATCCTTATCGGATCCGGTAATACGCACAAGACAATCGGTTTTAATGGAGCGGATAGCCTTCTCTTTTTCCTGCGCAATCAAAGCCCTTGATTTTGCCTTGTCAAAGCAAGCGAAATTTTCAAACATAAAACTGCGATTAATGCCGGGCGGAATATTATGCGCAAACCATGTCGCCTCAATCGGAATTGTCCCCGAACCGCAAAATGCGTCGTGCAGTGGAAATTTTCGCTTCCACATGAGGCAGTGCAAAAGCGTTGCCGCAAGAGTTTCCCGCATCGGAGCTGCCCCGCCGGAAAGCCGATAACCGCGCCGGTGCAAAGGCTCACCCGACAAATCAAGGCAGACATGCGCCCTGTCCTTCTCGATATATATTCTCAAAGCAAACGCAGTGCCGCTTTCCGGAAGCAGCCGCATCTTCCACACTTTGCAAAGCTTTTCACAAATCGCTTTGTGTGCAACTGACTGCACCGCATGCTCTGAGTTTAACGTGCTTTTATAAATACGCGCCTTGTCTATCGTAATTTTTGAATCTTTAAAAAACCAATCCTGCCAGTCAATCGAAAAAACCGCCTCAAAAAGGTCGTCAAAATTTTCCGCCGAAAAAGTTTTTAACACAAGATAAATCCTGTCAGCGGTACGCAAATAAAAATTTGCCCTGAACATCGAAAGCATCAGAGGTTCCGCTTCGCCCGCTCCCGCCGTAAAAAACACCCGCCCCGGCAATTTTGCCGCCGGCTTAAAGCCCGAAAGTTTTAATTCATTTGATAAAATTGTCTCCGCGCCGACTGCGCAAAGCGCTAAAAAAGTATGCATTCATGCACTATACGCATTTTTACTAATTTGTACAATCATACTTTTTAAACGCCCCAAGGCTTACGCATGAACAAGATTTGCTCTCCCTTAGACCCCGTTTATGCTTCGCATTAGGAGGGATGTAAATTTCAGAATCTCTACGGATGGCGGTGGTTCCAATGCAAAGCTTTAAAACTTGTGGGGTAGTTTTTGACACGAATGTCAAAATCAAACCGTTGTGTCGGGCTCTTTTTTATAAAATTTTTTACGATTCGCCTAATTGAAATAGCCTATTTCGGTAGCCAATTACAGAAACAACATTCCACGGAAATCCCTGGGATACAAAACAACGATAGAAGTTTTTATGGATTTTGTGTATCCTCGTCTAGTGTAACGTTTTGTAATTAACTTCCGGTTATACAAATTGGAGCACTAACAATGAGGGAGTGCGGATTTAAGCATTCCTATGGTAAATTGCTCGCCGTTGCACCGTGTCGAACTTTTTTTTATAAAATTTTTTACGTTTTGGGTAAGATATATTAAAAAACGAATCGACTTATTAAAAAAACGTTATACTAGTTTAACTTGACAATTCGGGAATTTGTATAAATGTATTCAAAACGGAACGAATTATGAAAAATGCCGCAGTATTTTTTACACTAAAAACGTGAAGATTGTAAATTTAAAATTTTACAGAAAAAAGTATGGAATTTTTATCTGATTCTTACATTGAATCAAAATTAAAAAGATAAATTTAAAAAAATTTTGTGTAATTTGATATTTTATGAAGTTGATTTTAAAAAATTTTAATCGGGAGGAACGTATATGAAAAGTATTAAATGGAAAGCATTTAAGGCGGCTTTTCCTTATACAATTCCAATTTTTGCCGGACTTTGGTTTTTAGGAATTGCTTATGGAATTTATATGAATGTTTTAGGTTTCAGCTTTTGGTATCCTATGCTGATGAGTTTAACTATTTTCGGCGGGTCATTGGAATTTGTAACGGTGTCAATGTTGCTGAGCAGTTTTGCGCCAATGCAAACGTTGCTTGTCTCACTTATGATTCAAGCACGACATTTATTTTACGGTATTGCCATGCTTGAAAAATTTAAAGGTCTTGGACGGAAGCGTATATACTTAATTTTCGGCATGTGCGATGAAACTTTCTCTATTAATTATACGGCAAAAATTCCGGAAAATGTGGATAGAGGATGGTTTATGGTTTTTGTGACTTTTCTTAATCAAATATATTGGGTTTCAGGCGCAACAATCGGCGGAATTTTAGGTTCATTTATCTCTTTTAACACTGAAGGACTTGAATTTGTAATGACTACGTTGTTTGTGGTTATTTTTTTGGAACAATGTTTAAAAGAAAAAAAGCATTATACAGCCATAATCGGAATTGTAAGCTCTATTTTTTGTTTAGCGGTATTTGGAGCAGACTCTTTTTTAATCCCAAGTATGATTTGCATTCTCTTTTTTCTTTCCATTTTTAGAAAACCCATTGAAAATGCAGGAGGTTTAATATGACAATTACAGAGCAAATTATTACTATTGCATTATGCGCACTCGGAACAATGATAACACGATATCTACCGTTTTTAATTTTTCATGAAGGGCGCTCAACTCCGAAATATATTCAATATCTTGGAAAAGCATTACCTTCAGCAATTTTTGCACTGCTTGTTGTTTATTGCTTAAAAAATGTCAGTTTTTCATCAGGGCGATACGGTCTGCCTGAATTAATTTCAATAATTTTAACTATAGTTTTGCACCTTCTAAAACGACAAATGCTTTTGTCAATTGCCGGCGGTACCATATGCTATATGATATTAGTACAATATATTTTTTAAAGCCGTAAAGCTGCATTACGAAAATTTTAAATCATAGCTTTATTTAAAACTTATAACAATTTTATTTTTTCTCCTTCTATTGTCAAAAAAAGAAAAGACATTGTATAATAGGCGCT